>NZ_DAWDUX010000006.1:0-25132 GCF_052346665.1 Collinsella sp. | reverse complement strand
CGGTCCTGGGCTTCCTGGGCGATAATCCCGCCGACATGATTCCGAACATCCCGCAGCTCGCCGAACTCGCCCATGGCGCGCTGTATTCGCTCACGCACGACGAGAGCGTGCTGACCGACCGTAAGCTCGAGCTCGCCTCCACTCTGACCGATCCCGGTTGGAAGCCCGCAGGCGGCGGCACGGGCACAGGCGCGGGCACGGGCACGGGTTCCGGCACGGGCGCCGGCAACGGGACCTCAAACGGCAAGGGCACGGTCTCGAAGAAGAACCCCGGCGGTACGCTGCCCCAGATGGGCGACTCGATGTCGTTTGCGTCCTTTGCGCTGATGGGCCTGGGTGCCCTCGCGGCGGCCTTCAAGGTCGGCCGCGGCAAGGAAAGCGACGAGTGGGAGTCGTTCGACGAGTAGTTAATCTCGGCAGACATGCGGCACTGAGTGCTGCGAGCGCAAAGAGGGCGGCGGGACATCTCCCGTCGCCCTCTTTGCACGATACGCAAATGGGGATAGCCCCTTTTTGCACATCTCTCTACAGGTCGTCCACCAGCGCGGTGCTCTTGGCGTATGCGGTGGACTTCGCCTCGAAGAAGTCGGTCTTTACCATGTTCGCGTTCGAGTACTGGCTCACCCACGCCATGTCCTCGGGCTCGGAGCGATAGCCCTCATACAGCTGGCCAAATCCCAGAGAGCTCCACCGCAGGTTGCCCAGGTACTTGATGTATCCCTCGATCATATCGCCCGTGAGCCCGGGAATCGCATCGCCCAGTACGTAACGACCCCAGGCGATCTCCTGGCGCACGCCCTCCTCGAGCATTTCTCTCAGCATCGCTACGTTCTCATCGGAAAACAGCTGCGGCTCCTCCTTTTGCAACTCGAGGATGATGCTGCGGAACAACCACAGGTGCGTGTTCTCGTCGCGGTTGATGTAGCGGATCTCCTGCGCGCTGCCGGGCATTTTGCCCATGCGTGCGAGGTTGTAGAAGAACATGAATCCGGAATAGAAATACACGCCCTCCAAGATGAAGTTCGCCATGAGGACGCGCAGGAACGTGCGCGCGTCGCGGCGTTCCTGGAACTCGTTGTATAGGTCGCCGATGAACGTATTGCGCGCGAGCAGGTGCTCGTCGGTCTTCCACTGGTACAGGATCTCGTTGCGCTTGGCGGGGTCGCAGATGGTGTCGAGCATGTACGAGTAGCTCTGCGAATGGACGCTTTCCTGGAACGCCTGGATCGAGAGGCAGAGATTCACCTCGTTTGCCGTGATGTACTCGGCGATATTGGGAAGGTTCGCCGATTGCAGGGAGTCGAGGAACACGAGGAACGACAGGATCTTGTCATAGGCGGCGCGCTCGGCGGGGGAGAGGCGCGGGTAATCCTTGACGTCTTGGGTGAGGTTGATCTCCTCGGGGATCCAAAAGTTGTTCATCGCCTGGCGGTACCAACTCGAAACCCAGGGGTACTTCATGTTGTTGAAGTCGTTGAGGTTGGTGGTGTTGCCGCCGATCATACGGCGGTCGCGCACATCGATGTCGCCATTGGGGTTGAATAGCGGTTTTTTGACGAGCACCTGGCGATCTTCGATGGTCATGGCGGATCCTTCCTTCCCGTGGGTACGCGTATGATCCTTGGGGAGTTTAGTATACGATACAAAAATAGAAACAGTTAAGCTATGCTTATATACCCGACATATTGATAGAACATATCACTCAGATGTCTATATATAGTGTTTTTACTGAGAACGCAAGGAGATGCCATGGTGCGCACAGCGGACGTCATCAAAAAACGCGACGGGCGTATGGAGGCCTACGAGAGCCGCAAGATCGTCGAGGCGATGCGCCGTGCTTTTGAGGAGGTCGCGCTGGAGAAGGCGGGCGCGTCCTCTGCCCCTGCGGTCTCTGCCGACGAGCTCGTGGCGCTGCTGTCGCATGTGGAGACGGCAATGGTCCGCGATCGGATCACGACCGTCGAGGGGATCCAGGATCTTGTTGAGCGCGCCCTCATGGAGCGGGGTCACTTCGACGTGGCGAAGAGCTACATCCTGTATCGGCACGAGCGCGCCGAGAGGCGTTCCGTTCGCTCCGATGTGGCGAATGCGGTTGCTGCGGGAGACGCCGACCTTGCCTCCGGATTGGACGAAGTCCTCTCCCGCATCCAGCGGGACTTCGATGACCCCGTCTACGACCTCGCCATGCTCGCCGCGCGCTACCGCGCTCTCGTTGGTGCGGACGCCACGGCTTCGGACCGCATGGGCGCCCTGGTTCGTGGCGCGGTTGAGCTCACGAGCCAAGAGGCGCCTCGCTGGGAGTTCATCGCGGCGCGCCTGCACGGGCTCGCGTTCAGCCGTGAGCTCATATCGACGCGCCGTGCGCTCGGTATCGACACGTTCGGCCAGCTTGTTCGCCATCTCACCGACCAGGGCCTGTACGGGGCATATATCCTCACGGCCTATTCGGTCGCCGAGCTCGATCGGGCCGCGTCGTTTCTCGAGCCCGCGCGCGACGAGCTGTTCACCTATTCCGGTCTCGATTTGCTCATCCAGCGATACGTGATCCATGCCCACGACCACACGCCGCTCGAGAGCCCGCAGGAGATGTTCCTCGGTATCGCCCTGCACCTTGCCATGAACGAGGATCCCCAGACGCGCCTCGAATGGGTTCGCCGTTTTTACGATATGCTCAGTAAGCTCGAGGTCACCATGGCCACGCCTACCATGAGCAACGCCCGTAAGCCCGATCATCAACTCTCCAGCTGCTTTATCGACACCGTGCCCGACAGCCTGGTGGGCATCTACCGCAGCATCGACAACTTTGCCCAGGTGAGCAAGTACGGTGGCGGCATGGGCATGTATCTTGGCAAGGTCCGCGCCACGGGTGGATCCATCCGCGGCTTCGAGGGTGTTGCCGGCGGCGTCATCCGCTGGATTCGCGTGATCAACGACACCGCCGTGGCCGTCGACCAGCTCGGCATGCGTCAGGGCGCCGTGGCCGTCTACCTCGACGCCTGGCACCGCGACCTGCCCGAGTTCTTGAACCTGCGCACGAACAACGGCGACGACCGCATGAAAGCGCACGACGTTTTCCCCGCTGTATGCTATCCGGACCTGTTCTGGCGTATGGCGGAGGAGAGCCTTGATCAGGACTGGTATCTCATGTGCCCGCACGACATCTTGATGGTGAAAGGCTACGCGCTGGAGGACAGCTACGGCGAGGAGTGGGAGCGCCGGTACCGTGACTGCGTCGCCGACCCCCGCATCCCCAAACGCACCATTCTCATCAAGGATATGGTGCGCCTCATCCTCAAAAGTGCCGTCGAGACGGGTACCCCGTTCGCGTTTATGCGCGATGCGGTCAACCGGGCCAACCCCAATCCGCATGAGGGCATCATCTACTGCTCCAATCTCTGCACCGAGATCGCGCAGAACACAAGTGCAATCCAGGAGGTTTCCCGCGAGGTCGTCACGGAGGATGGCGACACGGTGGTGGTGACCACCACGCGTCCGGGCGACTTTGTGGTCTGCAACCTCGCGAGCCTTTCGCTCGGACGCCTGCCCGTGGAGGACGACGCCGTCATGGAGCGGGTGATCGAGACGGCCGTGCGCGCGCTCGACAACGTCATCGACCTCAACTTCTACGCGCTTCCCTACGCCCGGCTCACCAACCATCGCTACCGTTCGATCGGCTTGGGTGTATCGGGGTACCACCATATGCTCGCCAAGCGTGGCGTGAGTTGGGAGAGCGAGGAGCATCTTCGTTTTGTGGACGAGGTGTTCGAGCGCATCAACTACCACGCGATCAGCGCGAGCGAGCGTTTGGCGGAGGAGCGCGGCGCGAACGGGGTCTTTGAGGGTAGCGACTGGCAGAGCGGTGCATACTTCGAGAAGCGCGGGTACCTGGATGGAGAGCCGAGCCTGGGCGTTGGGCGCTGGCGCGAGCTCGCTGCGCGCGTACGCGAGCACGGCGTGCGCAACGCCTATCTGCTTGCCGTGGCCCCCACCAGCTCGACGTCGATCCTTTCGGGCACCACCCCGGGCATCGATCCCATCATGCGGAAGTTCTTCCTGGAAGAAAAGAAGGGCGCGATGCTGCCTCGTGTTGCCCCGGACCTTTCGCCTCGCACGTATTGGTACTACAAGCCGGCGCACTATATCGATCAGCAGTGGAGTGTGCGGGCGGCGGGTGTGCGCCAGCGTCATATCGACCAGGCCCAATCGATGAACCTGTACATCACGAACGATTACACGCTGCGCCAGGTGCTCAATTTGTACCTCGAGGCCTGGCGACGGGGCGTCAAGACCATCTATTACGTGCGGAGCAAGTCACTCGAGGTCGAGGAATGCGAATCCTGTTCCGCATAGAAGGTGGGGAGGGGCGTCCGCGAAGGTCTGCGGACTGTTCGTTTGGAAGTAACATATGTCCATAAACTCACAGATGTGCTCTCTCTGTGCGCTTCGACATATACCTGTTTTTTAAGTGGGCTTACGTATGAGGGCAATCTATACTGGCACGAATCCGATATACCCGATATGCCGATCAACGTAACAGAAACGAGCGACTCGAGAGGTGAACCCCGTGGTGGATCAAAAAACAGGACGAGTGTACAGTGCTAAGGTGCGCCGTCAGGCGGTCGCCGCGCTTTCGGAGGGTGCAGGTCATCGCGCCCTTGCCTCGAAGTTGGGGATACCCGATGCGACCGCACGTCAGTGGGCGCGCGCCTACGCGGTTGGCGGTAGGGCCGCAGTGCTCAACGCCGGTTCGCGCCATCGGGTGTATCCCTATGAGCTCAAGCTTTCTGCCGTGAAGGATCGCTTGGAGAACGGCATGACCGTGCGCGAGGTCATGATCAAGCATGGCATCCCGAGCGAGTCCTCCGTCAAGACGTGGTGCCGCCAGTATCGGGAGCATGGTGCCGAGGCTTTGGTGAATAAGCCCCGCGGCGTCAAGCCAAAGAACCGCTCCCTTGACTAATCGCTCCGCTGTTAGAGCGCGGCATGGGGTTATGTTCCCATGCCGCGCCCTCTTTTTGCGCACATGCTAGAATGCTGTCTCGAATCAGCGGCTGCAAACATGGCAGAAAGGATTCAACATGCTGAATGCAATCGAGATCTCCCCTAAGGTCTGGTGGGTTGGCGGCATCGACTGGAACGAGCGACTGTTCCACGGCTATACCACCGAACGCGGTATCACGTATAACGCTTATCTCATCATGGATGAGAAGATCACCCTCATCGACACGTGCAAGGCAACGTTCGCGGACGAGCTCGTCCAGCGCATTTCCCAGGTGGTCGATCCCGCCAAGATCGACGTGGTCATCACCAACCATGTTGAGATGGATCACTCCGGCTCCCTGCCGGTGATTCACAAGATCGCCCCGAATGCGCAGATCTATGCCAGCGCTGGGGCGGGCGTCAACGAGGTCCGCGCGCATTTTGGCATCGAGGCGACTCCGGTCAAGAGCGGCGACACCCTGTGCATTGGCGAGCGCACGCTCACCTTTGTGACCACTCCCATGGTTCATTGGCCCGACAACATGGTTACGTATTCCGACGTCGACCAGATCCTGTTCTCCAACGATGCGTTTGGCCAGCACTACGCCACTACCAAGCGCTTCGACGACGAGAACGACCTCTGCGAGATCTTCAAGCAGGCCAAGAAGTACTACGCGAACATCGTGTGGCCCTACGGTATGCAGGCACACAAGGCCCTCGAGGCGGTCAAGGCCCTCGAGCTCAAGATGATCGCCCCCAGCCACGGCTGCATCTGGCGTTCGCATATCCCCGAGATCCTCGAGCGCTACGAGGCTTGGACCACGTATCAGATCGAGGAGAAGGCCGTGGTGGTCTTCGATTCGATGTGGCATTCGACCGAGTCCATGGCGCGCGAGATTTGCGACGCGTTTATCGCAGAGGGTGTTTCCGCCCAGCTTATCGATGTCAAGAACACGCACATCTCCGACATCATGCTCTACATGTGCGATGCCAGGTACGTCGCGGTCGGTTCGCCCACCCTCAATTCCAACATGCTGCCCACCGTGGCGAGCTTCCTCACCTACATGCGCGGTCTTTCGCCCAAGAACGACCAGCGTATCGGCCTTGCCTTTGGCTCCTACGGTTGGGCTCCGCTCGGCCCCAAGAAGGTGTACGCCGAGCTCGAGAACGCGAAGTTCCAGCTGCCGGTGCCCGTGGTTGCCCAGCAGTGGATTCCGAGCGAGGAGAACCTCTCCGAGCTGCAGGACACGGTCCGCAAGATGATCGAGGCCGCCCGCGCGTAGCGCGCACGATTGGTCATGCGCGCACGATTATGCAATCGGGCGGCATGTTCACCGTGATGGGGCGTCATAAAACAATATGTGTGGGGTTTATTCGGAACGACCGAGTAGACCCCCATTTTTTATCGCGCCTTGCGGGAGTCCCACGAATGACGGCGCCATGGGGCAATGACGGCACAATTGGCGATCTCACGCCGCTTGCCGATTGAAAGGACTAAACTTATACGTCTGACATAGTCTGCCGCAGTACACCTGCCGCTTTGCGTGTGAGCGACAGCCCAATGGAGGAGAGGGACCTATGGGACTGATTTGGTGTTTGATCGCGGTGCCGTTGATCACGGCCGCACTGTTGCTCGTCTTTAAGGGCGAGCGGGCGCGTCGACCCATCACGATTGGTGGAGCGGCGGTGACGGCGGCGATGTCGGTGCTCGTTGCCGCGCAGACGTTCACCGTTGAGGCGGGTACCCTGCATGCCATTGCAAGCTTTGAGTTTTCGCAGTCGACGAGCTATGTGATCTCCTGGGTCATGACGGCAGTCGACATCGTGCTGTGCGCGGTGATCTTGTGGAGTGCCATTCGCTACAAGAATCGCATCGCGCTCGCGCTTGGCCTGATTCAGACGGTGGGCATCGTGCTCTTTGCCCAAATGACCTTGGGAGCCGGTCCGAGCCACATGCTTGCCGTGCCCGTATATGTGGATACGCTTTCACTTATCATGATCTTGATCGTGGGCCTGGTCGGTAGCGCCATCTGCGTGTACGCGCTGGGTTACATGCATGACTTCCAGCACCATCAGCCCGCCGATGCCCCCGATCGCCGCCATGTCTTCGCGGCGCTCATGTTCACCTTCTTGTCGGCCATGTTCGTGATCGTGGTTTCGGATAACCTGGAGTGGCTGTTCACCGGATGGGAAATTACCACGGTCTGCTCCTTCCTCATGATCGGCTACACCCGCACGCCCGAGGCGATTAAGAACTCGTTCACGCAGATCAACCTCAACATGGTGGGCGGTCTGGCGTTCCTCGCCGCGCTCATCCTCGTGCACGCGGCGGGGCTGCCCATGTCGCTCACGAGTCTGATTGCGGCGGGGAAGGGCACCCAGGCGGATCTGCTCATCGTGCCCCTCATGCTGCTCTCAGTTGCCGGCCTCACCAAGGCTGCGCAGATGCCGTTCCATCGCTGGCTGCTGGGAGCCATGGTCGCCCCCACTCCCACGAGCGCGCTGCTCCACTCCTCCACCATGGTCAAGGCGGGCGTGTTCCTGCTGGTCAAGCTTGCCCCCCTGTATCTGGTGTTCCCGGCGGCATCGACGATGGTGGTGCTCGTGGGTGGCATCACCTTCGTGCTGTGCAGCTTCATGGCCATCACGCAGAGCAACGCCAAGCGCGTACTCGCGTACTCGACCATCGCCAACCTGGGCCTCATGTCCGCATGCGCGGGTGTGGGCACCGCCGAGGCCGTTTGGGCCGCCATCTTCCTCATGATCTTCCATACGGTGTCCAAGTCCACCTTGTTCTTGTGCGTGGGCACGGTGGAGCACCGCATTGGCAGCCGCAACATCGAGGACATGGATGGCCTTTTCAGCCGCCTGCCCCATCTCACGCGCTTCATGATGCTCGGCATCATGGGCATGTTCGTGGCGCCCTTTGGCATGCTTGTCTCCAAGTGGGCGACGCTGGTGTCCTTCGCCGAGACGGGCAACGTGCTCTTTCTCATCATGTTGGCGTTCGGTTCCGCTGCTACCTTCTTCTATTGGGCCAAGTGGCTGGGCAAGCTCTCGGGTGTTTCCCAGAAGGCCGAGAACCAGGAGGCGGGTGTCCACAAGAGCGAGTGGGCGGCCATCGGTTTTATCTCCGCGCTGCTGCTCGTCTGCTGCGTGTGCCTGCCCTTGATCTCCCAGGGCGTGGTTGCCCCGTACCTCACCTTTGCGTTCGGCGACGCGCCGCAGCTCATCGACATGGACAATATGCTCATCATGGCCGTGATCGTGGTGTTCATCGCCATTGTGCTGCTCACGCCGTGGGGCCGCGCCACCAATAAGCGCCGTATGGCCGTTTATCTGGGCGGCACCTGCACCGATCCCGATAGCCGTCGCTACCACGGCTCGATGGGCCGCACCATGACGTCGTCCAAGCGCAACTGGTACATGGCCGACATCTTCCCCGAGGGTGCGCTGAGCACGATCGGCCTCATCCTGTGCACCGCCGTGATCCTTATGGGGTTCGCCGCTTGCTTCATCTTCGACCCCGCCGTACTCGCCGGCGGCAGCTTCCTGGTCGAGCGCACCGTGCGTCTGGTGGGTCCGGGGCTGGGCGGCATCGCCGTGGGTGTTGTGGTCTTTGGCGTGTGCGCACCTATTGCCGGTTGCCTGCTTGACGGCCTTGACCGCAAGGTGAGTGCCGGCATGCAGGGCCGTGTGGGTCCCCGCCTGCTGCAGCCCTACTACGATCTGCGCAAGCTCCTCGTCAAGGAGCAGGCGACGGTCAATGCGGTGGACGAGGCGTACGTCACGTGCGGACTGATTTTCGTGGTCCTCGCCGGTGGCCTGTTCATCTCCGGCTCCAACCTGCTCATGTGCGTGTTCCTGGTCACGCTCGGCACGCTCTTCGTGATCGTGGCGGCGTACTCGTCACGCTCCCCCTATTCCGATACGGGCGCCGACCGCGAGTGCCTGCAGGTCATGAGCTACGAGCCCATGCTGCTCATCATGACGGTGGGCTTCTTCACCGCCACGCAGTCCTTCGACATCGCATCGCTCACCACGCTCGAGAGCCCCATCATCTGCGTACTTGTGCCGATCTTCATCGGCCTGCTGTTCATCCTCACTATCAAGCTGCGTAAGTCCCCGTTCGACCTCTCCTACAGCCATCACGCGCACCAGGAGATCGTCAAGGGCATCACCACCGAGATGAGCGGCCGTACGCTCGCCATCGTGGACGTGATGCACTGGTGCGAGAGCGTGCTGTTCCTCATGTGGGTCGGCATGTTCTTCATTTGGGATAACCCCATCTCGTTCGCAGTCGCCGCCATCGTGATGGCGCTCGTGTGGTTCTTCGAGGTATGGATTGATAACAACTTCGCCCGCGTCAAGTGGCAGCTCTGCCTCAAGCTCGCGTGGCTCGTGGCGCTCGTGATGGGCGTCGTCAACCTGTTCTACGTGCTCATCACGCCGTTTATCTAAGGGAGCTATGAGATGGGATACTCTTCGAAATCGCCGTGGCTCATCCATTACGATGGGTCGAGCTGCAACGGCTGCGACATCGAGGTGCTCGACTCCATGATGCCGCTCTACGACATCGAGCGCTTTGGCATTATCAACACGGGCAACCCCAAGCACGCCGACATCTTCTTGGTGACCGGCTCTGTGAACGCGCAGAACATCGAGGTCGTGCGCCATATCTACGATCAGATGCTCGAACCCAAGGTCGTGGTGGCCTGCGGAATCTGCGCCTGCACCGGCGGCGTGTTCCGCGATTGCTACAACGTGATCGGCGGCGTGGACAAGGCCATTCCGGTCGACGTGTATGCGCCTGGTTGCGCCGTGCGTCCTGAAACGATCATCGACGCGGTGCTGCAGGCCGTGAAGATCTTGGACGAGAAGGCCAAACTGATGGCGGAGGGCAAGGATCCCGCCACCGCGCCGCGCGCGGGCATCCTGCCTCCCAAGGGTTGCGCCTGCGCTCAGGATGCCGATGGCTCCACCGCAAATTCCACCGCCGCGAAGACCGACGAAAAGAAGGAGGCGTAGATGTACACGACGTCCTTTGTGGACCTGCCGCTCGAGGAGCTGCTCACGCGTGTGCAAACGCTCAAGCACGAGGGCATACGCTTTGTGCAGATGTGCGCCGAGACCACTGAGCGGGGTATCGACCTGCTGTACACGTTCTATGACGAGACCACGCAAAACGCGCTCAACCTGTGCGTCTACGGTATTGACGAGTCGAGCCGCGTCCCCTCGATCCAAGGTCTCTACTTCGCCGCATTCTCGTATGAAAACGAGGCCCACGACCTGTATGGCGTGCGGTTCGTGAACATGAAGCTCGATTTTGGCGGCCATTTCTTCAATTTGGCCACCTCCGAGCCCATGACGATCATCACGCCCGAGATGAAGGCCGAGCGCGAGAAGCTCGCCAAGAAGAAGGCTGCCGCCGCGGCAAAGGCCGAGGCTGCGGCAAAGAAGGCCCGTGAAGCCGCCGAAGCCGCTCAGGCCGAGCGCGCTCTGGGCACGAGTGCCGCCGAGGCAGATTCCGCCGCCGTCGCCGCGGTGAACGCGGCTGCGCCTGCACCGACGCCCGCGCCTGCCGCCAAGCCCGCCATGACGGCAGAGGAGCGCGCCGCCAAGATGGAGGCCAAGCTCGCAAACATGGATCCCGAGAAGGCGGCGAAGATCCGCGCGGCGCTCGCCGCGAAGGCCGCGAAGGACGCCGCTGCAGGAAAGGATGGTGAGTAGGCATGGCGACTCGTTCCGTTATCCCGTTCGGTCCGCAGCACCCGGTGCTTCCCGAGCCCGTGCACCTCGATCTCGTCGTTGAAGACGAGCATGTCATCGAGGCCATTCCCCAGATTGGATTTGTGCACCGCGGCCTTGAGAAGCTCGTGGAAAAGCGCGACTACAACCAGTTCGTCTACATTGCCGAGCGCGTGTGCGGCATCTGCAGCTTTGGCCATGGTTATGGCTACGCCAGCGCCACGGAGAAGCTGCTGGGTATTGAGATCCCCCGCCGTGCCGACTACCTGCGCGCCATCCTCGAGGAGCTCTCCCGCATCCATTCGCACCTGCTGTGGCTCGGCCTGCTCGCCGATGCGTTTGGCTTTGAGAGCCTCTTCAACCACTGCTGGCGCCTGCGCGAGACGATCCTCGACATCTTCCAAGAGACGTGTGGCGGTCGCATCATCTTGTCGATCACCATCGTGGGCGGCATGGCTCACGACATCGACGACGCCATGCTGCGCCGTGTGTGCGAGAAGCTCGACGGCATCCAGCGCGACTATCGCGAGATCGTGGACACCATGTT
The DNA here is from genome assembly GCF_052346665.1 of Collinsella sp. Lineage (NCBI taxonomy): Bacteria > Bacillati > Actinomycetota > Coriobacteriia > Coriobacteriales > Coriobacteriaceae > Collinsella > Collinsella sp. The sequence continues at coordinate 13,857 of NZ_DAWDUX010000006.1, read as the reverse complement.
GAACGACTCCTCGGTGCGCAGCCGCCTGGAAGGCGTGGGCACCATCAGCTTCGAGGATGCGCTCGAGCTCTCCATGGTCGGTCCGTTCGCGAAGGGTTCTGGCGTTGAGCATGACATGCGCACCACCGGCTTTGGCGCCTACGGCGACTTGGAGCACTTCGAGCCCATCATCGCCACCGAGGGCGACTGCTTCGCCCGTTGTAAGGTGCGTTGCGAGGAGGTGTTCCAGTCCATCGCGATCATCAAGGAGCTCGTGGCTAAGATTCCGCATGACGGCATTGGCTCGCGTCCGCTTCCCAAGGTGCTCCCGCCGGAGAACAGTCAGTCCCACGTGCTCATTGAGCAGCCCCGCGGCGAGGCCTTCTACTACGTGCGCGGTAACGGCACCAAGTACCTGGACCGCTTCCGCCTGCGCACGCCCACCTCGCAGAACCTTGCCGGCATGGTGCGCGCTATGCAGGGCGTGGACGTCGCGGACGTGCCCATGATCATCCTCACGATCGACCCGTGCATCTCCTGCACGGAAAGGTAGGCGCTCCATGGGTAGCTTCAAACTAGGCAAAATGACGCTGCGCTCGCTGTTTGGCAAGCCGGCGACGGTCCAATATCCCGCCGAGCAGGTGCCGGCCATGTCCTACGAGCACATGCGCGGTCATGTGGCGTGCGACATCGACGCGTGCATTCTATGCGGCATGTGCCAGCGCGCATGTCCCGTGGGCGCCATCGCGGTCGATCGCAAGGGCGGGATGTGGTCCATCGATCCGTACCGTTGCGTTCAGTGTGCATGCTGCACGCACGAATGCCCCAAGGACTGCCTGTCCATGGGTGCCGCGTGCGCGCCTGCCACCACGGAGCTGACGGTGACCACGCTGCATAAGCCTGTTGAGGAGAAGTCCGCCACGGGTGAAGGCGCGTCTGGTGCCGGGGCGGAGAAGCCCGCTCGCAAGAAGGTGCAGCTCACGCCCGAGCAGGAGGCGCGTGTCGCCGCGGCCCGCGCACGCAAGGCCGCCAAGGAAGCCGCGAAGGCGGATGTGTAAAAAGGGGCAGTCCCTCTTTTGCACATCGTTTACGCTGACAACGCTGTTTTATTGAAGGGTGGGTTGCGGCCCGCCCTTCGTTATACAATTTTGGACATACGTGATTTTTGCTAAGGAAACTGCGCAAGAAAGGTTTGTCCATGTGCGGATTCGTAGGTTTTACCGGCTATGTCGAGGACGACGAGCGCGTTCTCACGGCGATGATGGACCGCATTGTCCACCGCGGTCCCGACATGGGCGGAACCCATATCAAAGATGGCGTGGCGCTGGGTTTCCGCCGCCTGTCCATCCTCGACCTCACCGAGGCTGGCGCCCAGCCCATGGGTAACGAGGACGGCTCGGTCTTTGTGGTGTTCAACGGCGAGATCTACAACTTCCAAGAGCTCCGCGCCGAGCTCGAGGCCGCGGGTCACACGTTCCACTGCAACGCCGACACCGAGGTCCTCGTGCACGGCTATGAGGAGTGGGGGGAGGGCCTGGTCGAGCGCCTGCGCGGTATGTACGGCTTCGTGGTGCACGACATGCGCTCCGGCAAGCTCTTTGGCGCGCGTGACATCTTCGGCATCAAGCCGTTCTACTACTACCAGTCCGACGAGGGCGACTTGCTGTTCGGCTCCGAGATCAAGAGCTTCCTCGAGCATCCGCATTTCAAGAAGGCCGTGAACAAGCAGGCGCTGCGTCCGTATCTCACCATGCAGTTCCCCGCCACCGACGAGACCTTCTTCGCCGGTGTCTTCAAGCTGCCCGCTGCGCACTGCCTCACCTACGACATCGCCGCGGCGCGCATGGACGTGCGCCGCTACTGGGATGCCGATTTCTCGGACGACAATTCCAAGACGTTCGACGAGTACGTGGAGGAATGCGACCAGGTGGTCCACGAGAGCGTCGCCGCGCACCGCATCGCCGACGTCAAGGTTGGCTCGTTCCTCTCTGGCGGTGTGGATTCCAGTTATATCGCCGCGTGTCTCATGCCCGACAAGACGTTCTCGGTGGGCTTTGACTACAAGGACTTCAACGAGACGAATTACGCCAAGGAGCTTTCCGACAAGCTTGGGATCGAAAACTACCGCAAGATGGTGACGGCGGACGAGTTCTTCGAGGTGCTCCCCCAGATCCAGTACCACATGGATGAGCCGCAGAGCAATCTGTCGAGTGTGCCGCTGTGGTTCCTCGCCCAGCTCGCGGCCGAGCAGGTCACGGTCGTGCTTTCCGGCGAGGGCGCCGACGAGCTGTTCGCGGGGTACGCCTACTACGAGGACGTGCCCTCGATCGCTCGCTTCAAGCGGATTATCCCCCGCGGCATCCGTCGCGCCCTGGGAAACTTCGTGGCCGATAAGCCGTACTTCAAGGGCAGGAACTTCCTGCTCAAGGCGGCGGAGATGCCCGAGAAGTGGTTCACGGGCCAGGCCTTCGTGTACCGCCCCGACGAGATCGACGACGTCGTGAGACCCGAGTACGCCGGCGGCCCCGACGCGTTCGAACTGTGCGCCCCCGTCTACAGCCGCGTCCAGAATTTCTGCGACCTGTCCAAGCGCCAGTACCTCGATATGAACATGTGGCTGCCCGGCGACATCCTGCTCAAGGCCGACAAGATGTGCATGGCCCATTCGCTCGAGCTCCGCGTCCCGTTCCTCGACAAGAAGGTCATGGAGTTCGCCGAGCATATCCCGGCGCGCTTCCGCGTGAACGAGAACGGCAACAAGCAGGTTGTCCGTCACGCCGCCAATCGTATCCTGCCCGACGAGTGGGCCACACGCCCCAAGAAGGGCTTCCCGGTCCCGCTCAAGTTCTGGCTGCGCGAGCAGAAGTACTACGACTACGTAAAGGAGTACTTCACCGCCCCGTGGGCCGAGGAGTTCTTCGACACCGGGAAGCTCATGGCGATGCTCGACGATCATTTCGAGGGCCGCGCGCTCAACCAGCGCAAGATCTATACCGCGCTCACGTTCCTCATCTGGTACAAGCGCTACTTCATCGACGAGGACGCGCCTGCCGCCGCCGCGTAGCGCCCATGCGGACTGTCATCCGCAAACGATTGAACTAAAGCTGCGGGCGGACGTTGCATCAACTCCGCCCGCATTCGCATAGTGAGGAGACACCATGCCTAAAGATTCCCTTGCTCCCTCGGACAAGTGCTCTACGGCGTTGCCCCTGTTGACGCTGGAACAGTTGGCGCTCGCCTTGGAGGCGCAGGACATCTCCGTGCGGATCGTGGGCGATCCTTCGCGCGTTGTCTCGGGCATGGCCATTGACTCCCGCATAGTTGAGCCGGGCAATCTGTTCGTGTGCAAAGGCGCTGCGTTTCGCCCTGCATTTCTCGGCGGTGCCATCGAGGACGGTGCCGCCGCATATATGTGCGAGGGCGTTGGCGCCGAACTCGGGGTCCCTTCGGAGTTGCTCGCCGTGTCTCCATTGACCCCTGCGCTCGTCGTGTCCGATGTTCGCCGTGCCATGGCGATCGTGGCGCCTACCGTGTATGGGAACCCCGAGAAGGGGCTGCATATCGTGGGCATTACGGGCACCAAGGGAAAATCCACGGTGGCGTATATGCTAAGGTCCATCTTCTCGGCAGCTGGAATCGACGCCTCTATCTTGGGTTCCATCGAAACGGACGACGGCTTTGTCCACGAGGAGAGCCACAACACCACGCCCGAGGCTCCGGATTTGTGGCGCCACCTGTATAACACTACGCGCGCCGGTCGAGATCACATGGTGATGGAGGTCTCGAGCCAGGGCCTCAAGTACGACCGCGTGCTGGGGCTTCCGCTTGAAATCGGTTGCTTCCTCAACATCGGCCGCGATCACATCTCTGGCGTGGAGCACCCCGATTTCGAAGATTACTTCACCTCGAAGCTGCGCATCTTCGATCAGTGCTCCATTGCGGTGGTGAACGCGCGAACCGAGCACGTCGACCGCGTGCTTGCCGCCGCCGCGCATGCCGACCAGGTGGTCACCTTCGCAGTGGAGCATGCGCAAGGGCAGCCCGACGATCGCCGTACAGTCGAGGTGCAGTTCAGTGCAACCGACATTGCCCAGCTGCCCACGGGTGGTCTGGCGTTCACCGTGCGTGAGCGCGCCTCAAGTGGGCAGACGGCGTGCGCCGAGCGTGTCGAACTCGGCATGCCCGGTTTGTTCAACGTGGACAACGCGTTGGCAGCAGTGGTCATGGCGCGCCTGCTCGGCGTGGACTACGACTCCATTCGTGCGGGCCTTGCCCAGATTCGCGTTCCTGGGCGCATGGAGCTCGTGTCGTCTGCGGACGGCAAGGTGCTGGCAATCGTCGATTACGCACACAACGAGCTCTCTTTTGAGACCCTGTTCAAGTCCGTGAAGGCCGAGTATCCCGACCGTCGTGTGGTTGCCCTGTTCGGCGCCCCCGGCGGCAAGGCGCAGGAGCGCCGCGAGGCCCTGCCGCGCGTTGCCGGAGCCTATGCGGACCATATTGTGTATACCGAGGAAGACCCCGCGCACGAGCGCGTCGAGGATATCTGCGCCGAGTTGGCCTCCAATACGCCGGCAGGCGTTTCCCACGAGGTCATCCTCGACCGCGAGCAGGCTGTGAGGCAGGTGCTTGCGAGCGTGCTCGCCGCGGCGGAACGATCCGTGGTTCTGCTGCTTGCAAAGGGCGATGAGACACGACAGCATCGCGGCGACGAGTATCCCGAGGTAAAGAGCGATCTCGCGATTGCTCGTGAGGTGCTCGAAGGGTAGGCGTGGCGTCTGCACGCGCTACTAGACATGGCGTCCGTGCTGACGGGGGCTCTTGCAGTGCGTACGCGATACAAATACGCAAATGTTGAGGCATTTTCGCAAACTTGAAGTAGACCGGGTAGATCTGGTTGCAAAAGCCCTGCTAGATGAAGTGGCGTTTTTTCGAGTACTTCTCCTTCGGCGAAAAAGCCCAACATTTGCGTATTTGCAATCGCCTACGATGCTGCCGCGTCCCTTGGCGAGCTCAAAGAGGCTCGTTCGGCCATGACGTCCTCCAAATTGAGCGATTTTTTCCGATAGGACGGGAAAGAGGGGCCTAAAAGAAAAAAACAGCCATTTCTTTCCGATAGATGCAGCGCGACTGTGAGCGCAACGCGAGAACTCTCTTGCGTTGAAGCTAACTCAAGGTCGTAGAATCTTGAGCCAAAAGGTGTCCGTGAGCGAGAAAGAGGAACCATGAGCGCTGTGTCCGCTACTGCACCCGCCAAGGTCTATTACACCAACCTGCGCACGCATGGGCGCGAGAGCCAGCTCGACAAGCTCAAGCGTCTCATCCGTCGCGCGGGCATCGAGCAGATCGACTTCGAGAACAAGTTTGTTGCCATCAAGATTCACTTTGGCGAGCTGGGCAACCTCTCCTTCCTGCGCCCCAACTATGCCCGCGCCGTTGCCGACGTGGTTAAGGAGCTGGGCGGCATGCCCTTCCTCACCGACTGCAACACGCTGTACGTGGGCAGCCGCAAGAACGCGCTCGAGCATATCGACTGCGCGTACCAAAACGGCTTCACCCCGTATGCCACGGGCTGCCAGGTCATCATCGCCGACGGCCTCAAAGGTACGGACGAGACGCTCGTTCCAGTCAAGAACGGCGAGTACGTGCAGGAGGCCAAGATCGGCCACGCCCTCATGGACGCCGACATCGTCATTAGCCTCACGCACTTCAAGGGGCATGAGCAGGCCGGTTTCGGCGGCTGCATGAAGAATCTCGGGATGGGTGGCGGTAGCCGTGCCGGCAAGATGGAGCAGCACGCCGCCGGCAAGCCCAGCGTGCACGAGGGCGCGTGCATCGGGTGTCGCGCGTGCGAGCGCATCTGCGCCCACGGCGCGGTGAGCTTCCCCACCACGCGCGAGCGCACGCTCAAGAACGGCAAGGTGGTGGAGACGCCCGTCGCCCACATCGACCACGACCGATGCTTGGGCTGCGGCCGCTGCGTGGGCGCGTGCAGCCAGGACGCCGTCAAGCCCGACTACGGCGCTGCGGTCGATGTGCTCAACTACAAGATTGCCGAGTACACGCAAGCTGTCGTGCAGGATCGTCCGAGCTTCCACATTTCGCTCGCCATCGACGTCAGCCCCAACTGCGACTGTCATGCCGAGAACGATACGCCCATCGTGCCCGATATCGGTATGTTCGCGAGCTTCGATCCCGTGGCGATCGACCAGGCCTGCATCGATGCGGCGCTCAAGATGCCCGCCATGCCCAACACTGAGCTCACCGAGATGCGCGATAAGCTCGACGCCGCTGGTGGCGTGCCCGAGCACTGCGCGCACGACCACTTCAACATGATGCATCCCGACACCAACTGGCGCTCTATGATCGAGCACGGCGAGAAGATCGGCCTCGGTACGAGCAACTACGAGCTCATCGAGGTCAAGTAGGGGTAACAGCGCTTTCGTTTTCCATTGAGGGTAGGAATGTCGAAAATCGCCCTGCTTTCGAGCGGCTTTTTCGACAATCCTACCCTCTGAGAAGGGGATCCCAGTCGAGTTGCGCGCATAGCTCCGGCGCATGGGCTATTCACTTGATTCAGTTGAGGTCGGGTTAAGAAGTGTGCCCGGGTCCACCTGCGATATGCAGGGGGCCCGGGTTCTGCTATAGTTCTGAACAATGCACCGATTTTGGAGGCCGAACAGCCACATGCCGGACACCAGTGACAGTCTCACGCCGCGGCCAGACGTCGCGGCTGCCCCTGTTCCCATAGCGCGCGCCGACGCGGCATCGCGGGCGCAGCGCTTGCTCCATGCTGCCGAATCGGGCGCTAAGGGCGCCGCCGTTACCGTTGGAGCTCCCGTCAAGGCTGCGGCCCGTGCTGTCAGGCGTCATCTACCTCCTCAATACACGTTGGGCGAGGAGATCGCCAATTCAATCACCCATGGCATCGGTGCCGCCTTGGGCGTCGCGGCGCTTGTCGTCATGATCGTCAAGGCCGCCGTTGCCGGCTCGCACCCCGCGTCGCTTGCGAGCGCGATCATCTTCGGCATCGCCCTCATCCTCGAGTATCTTGCATCCACGCTGTATCATGCCATTGCTCCGGCAGCCGCCAAGCGTGTGTTCCGCATCATCGATCACAGCTGCATTTACGTGCTCATCGCGGGTACCTACACGCCGTTTTGCCTCATCACCCTCGGCGAGGCGGGCGGCATACCGCTGTGCATCGCGGTATGGGCTCTTGCCATCGCGGGCGTGCTGTTCGAGGCGTTCATGCGCGAGCGACAGCCCTATTGGCTCACCGCCGTCATGTACGTGGCCATGGGCTGGCTCGTGCTGTTCCGCTTGCCGCAACTTATCGAGGCGCTCCATCCTACAGCGTTGTTCCTGCTCGCCGCCGGCGGTGTGTGCTACACCATCGGCGCGGTGTTCTATGTGCTCAAGAAGATCCGCTACATGCACACGGTGTTTCACGTGTGGGTGCTCGCCGGTAGTGTCCTTCAGTTCTTGGCGGTGGTCCTCTTCGTGATCTAGTCTCGCGTCCCGCCGTCGACGGGCGCGGGACCCCGCATGCCCGCCGACAATGACCTGCACACCTACCCAGGAGGTTCGAAACCGTCCCCATGGACATCACCATAAGCATCATCACAACCCTTGTCCTCACCGTCGTCAACGGGTACTTTTCCATGTCCGAGATGGCGCTCACCACGGCAAAGCGCGCCGTGCTCGACCACGAGGCGGAAGAAGGCGACCGCCGCGCCGCCCGCGCCGCCGAGCTTGCGTCGGACTCCGGCAACTTCCTCGCTACCATCCAGGTCGCCATCACGCTCGTCGGCTTCGCCTCGTCGGCCGTCGCCTCGACGAACCTGTCCGACCCGCTTGCCCAATGGCTCTCGAGCTTTGGCATCGCACCTCTCTCGGCGGTCGCACCGGGTCTCGCCCCGGTGATCATCACCCTGATCGTCTCCTACCTGTCCATCGTCGTCGGCGAGCTCGTGCCCAAACGCATCGCGCTGGCCGACGCGGAGGGTATGGCAAAGCGCGTGGCCCAGCCGCTCACCGTGTTCCAAAAGATCGCTCGCCCGCTCGTGTGGCTCACGCAAGCATCTGCGAACGGCCTCGCCGCGCTTATGCGCATCAAGAGCGCGGATGACCGCCAGAACGTCTCCGAGGAGGAGATCAAGTACATGATCAACGAGCAGGACACGCTGCTCGATGAGGAGAAGCGCATTATCCACGAGGTGTTCGACCTGGGCGACGCCTCCGCGCGCGAGGTCATGGTGCCCCGCGTCGATGTGACCATGGTCGAGGACGTCCAGACGGTCTCCGAGGTTATGGGGCTGCTTTGCCAGACGGGCTACTCGCGCGTACCGGTCTTTCACGAGGACCAGGACGGTGTGGTGGGCATCGCGCACATCAAGGACCTGATCGCACCCGCCATGGGCGAGGGCGCCGACCGCCCGGTGAGCGACTTCATGCGCGATGCAACGTTCATCCCCGATACGAAGGACATCCTGCCGCTGCTTTCCGAGATGCAAACCGCCCATGACCAGATCGTGGTCGTGGTGGACGAGTACGGCGGAACGGCAGGCATCATCACCATCGAGGATATCGTCGAGGAGATCGTCGGCGAGATCGAGGACGAGTTCGACCCCGACAACAAGTACCTCACGCGCCTCTCCAAGAGGGAATGGCTCGTGGACGGTCGCTTCCCCTGCGACGACGCCATCGAGCTCGGCTGGCCCATTGAGGAAAGCGACGAGTACGAGACCATCGCCGGCTGGATTCTGGACCTTTGCGATTCGCTCCCGGATATCGGTGAGGTTTTCGAGGCGGAGGGGTACAAGTTCAAGGTGCAGTCCATGCGTGGTCAGCGCATTTCGCTCGTGCGCGTTATCGCTCCGTCCGAGGAAGAGCTCGCCGCCGCGAACGAGGGCACCGACCGGCAGCCCGACACGTCGACCGACCAGGGCGAGTAGGCGAATAAGGCAAACGAAGAGCGCGACTGGAAACTGGAAAGGAGCGGCCATGGCCGATCTGTTCAACATTCTCAAGGTCACGATAGGCCCCAAAAAGCTCACCGCCCGCGTGCTGGTGAATCCCGGCATGCCGCTCATGACGTCCGAGGACGTCGAGGCCACAGCGCGCGTCTACTACCTGGCACCGGCAATCGCCGAGCATCTGTGCCTGGGTGATGCAGGTTCCAAGTTCCAGGATTGCATGGGACATACGGAGCTCGCCCACCTGCTTGAGCATCTCACGGTCGAGATTATGAATGAGACGGGCCTCGCGGGCACCATCTCGACGGGGCGTACGCGGAACGTGATGGGCGACGACCGCCTGTTCGACGTCGAGGTATCGTGCCCCGACGATGCCCTTGCCATCGGCGCCCTTTCCTCGGCGACGTTCATGATGAACTGGGCCTTCCTGCATCATGATCAGACGCCGCCGGATTTCCCGGGGACGGTTGCCGCCCTGACGAGCCTGGTGAGCAATTTGCGCGGCAACGCCGCCGAGCCCGACTCGCCCGAAGAGACGGAGGAAGAGCAGGCCTTTGGCGCAATCGACACCGAGGGCGCAGTTGTCGAACCGCATGATGCGGAGGGTGTCGTGTACGGCGGAGCCGCCGCTGAGTAATCGAGGCGTGTTACGTGACGATGGGCTCATGCCCATTGTCGCAAGCGCATGCGTATAATGGTTGAAGCAAATGATCTGGATGGACATCTGAGTCCAACAAAGGAGTAAACATGGGCAAGGGTATGAGTTTTGTCGCAGGCGCCGCGCTGGGCGCTGCAGCCGGCGTGGTTTTGGGCGTTCTGTACGCGCCCCGTTCCGGCTCCGAGACCCGCGCTATGGCGGCCGACATGGCCAACGACGCGTGGGACTCCGCGCGTGACATGTACGAGCAGGGCATCGATCAGGCCCGCGCCGCCATGGATGATTTCGGCCCCACCATGGACGCCGCCACGGATGAGCTGCGCGCCAAGGTCGATCTTGCCCGCGAGCGCATGGACCAGCTCCGCGAGCAGCTGAACGATGCCGTAAACGCCGGTACCGTCACCCCTGCTGCCGACGTCGTGGTCGAGACGGTCGCCCCCGAGGCCTCTGACGTCGCCGTTCAGGCGTAGCGTCTCGACATCCGAATGCTTGCCGGCGATTTCACGGGAATCAAGCTCTATAAGCTGCCCGCTCAAGACAAGAGGATTAAAAAAGACGGGACCCCGCGCGAACCAAAGAAGGTTGGCAAGATCCACTACCCGGTGTTCACCCCCGAGGGAACCCGGGTGGTGGGCTTTATGCTGCGCCTGCCGGATATCGCCGGGATGGTCAAGCAGCCCGATCGCTTTATCGCGTATGACGCCATAGGCGTGAGCGGCGACGTGATGGTCGCCAAGGATGACCGCGCGGCGTTCGACAATGCAGCGGCTAAGCGGTTGGGCATCAACCTCGATGCCTGCCTCATCTGGACGGGCATGGATGTTCGCACGGTCTCCGGCAGGCCGGTCGGCTTTTGCTCCGATGCCGATTTCAATCCCAAAACCGGCAACGTGACCTCGTTCATCCTCACCGAGGGCGGTGCCTCCAATGCGCTGGTCGGTCACCGGGAGATGCCGGCGTCAATGCTCAAGGGTTACCGCGACGGCGCGATGATCGTGAGCGATGCGGTACTCGACCTTGAGTTCTCGGGCGGTGCCGCCGCCAAGGCCGCCGAGGCGAGCGTGAAGGTCGCCGCCAAGGCGGGGGAGGTCGGTGCCAAGGCGAAAGTCCAGGCCAAGAAGGGCGCCGCCATCATCGACGACGCCGGTTCCAAGGCCCTCGACAAGGGTTCGAAGGCCTTGGGCAAACAGCTCGGCAAGACCAAGGGCATGTTCGGCTCGTTTATGAGCGAATATAAGAAGGCAGCCGGAACGCCGCCAAGAAAACAAAAGAAATAAGCGGGACGGGGGAATCATTGCCTAACTACACCACCTCCTACTCCTCAAAAACAAAACCGCGGTATCGCAAGAACACCGGGAATCAGCTTCCGGGCGGGCGCCGTCGTCAACAGCGCCGCAAGGGGGCGCAGTACCTGCGCAGATCACAAGGGTTCGGAGGACGCAGGCGCCCCGGTCACGGATACGGCGGCAACGATCGCAGGGTATACGCCCTGATCATGGTTGGCTGCGCCTTCTTGTTGTTCGTGGCGAGCATCGTGTGGTACGCCAACCGCAGCGTTGAGATCACACTCAACGGTGCCTCCGTAAAGGTTCGGATCAACTCGGATATCGAGCGCGTCATTTCCGACCAGGAACTCGAGCTCGAGCCCGGCGACCTGCTCGCCGTCGATGACGAGGTACTCGAGAAGGGCGGCGGGACCGCCTACACCGTCACACTTGGCGGAAAGAAGGTTTCGGGCAAGAAGCTCGCTTCCATCCAGCTCGAGGGCGGCGAGGAGGTGACCATCGAAGACGGCGAGGACGTCTATGAAGACCATGACGTCGCCGCGACCACGATTGAACCCACGTTGACCGTTGAGGGCACGGGCCCTGTGCGGTATGTGGAGACATGGGGCAAGGCGGGCCGATCCGAGGTCTGGACTGGGTCCAAGACGGGCAAGGTCGTGGACAAGGGCGTGGTCGAGGAGCCGGTGAACGCGCTGGTAAAGTGCGCGTCGGTGTTGCCGGGCAAAAAAGACGAGAAGTACGTTGCCCTTACGTTCGACGAGGGGCCGAGTAACCAGACCGAGGAAATCATCCGCATTCTCCAGGAGAAGGGCGTCAAGGCGACGTTTTTTGTCTCGGGTGATAAGGTCGCTTCGAATTCCGCTGCCGTGCGTGCGATTGCGGAGTCGGGTAACGAGATCGGTACCAATGCGTACTCGGATGTCGACCTGCGCGAGTTGGGAGCCTCGGACCTGCGCGATCAGATAACGAAGGGGTTCGAGGCGGTCTCGGACGCCGCTGGGACATCGACCGCGTTGCTGCGCCCGCCATTTGGCGAATTCTCCGAGGAGAATTGGGCTGCGGCGATGGATTTGGTGAGCGTTGTGGTTACCTGGAACGTCGATTCGGGCGACTGGCTCTTGCAGGGCGCCGATTCGGTCATCGAGACCGTGACGGGGTCGGTCAGCAACGGCGACATCGTGCTCTTCACCGACAACGACGCGACGGCATCGCAGACCGTGGAAGCGTTGCCCCAGCTCATTGATCGCCTGCTCGAAAGCGGCTACAAATTGGTGACGATATCGGAGCTGATCGCCACCGATGATGATTTGGCGGATGCGATAGACGTAAGCAGCGCCGGGCTGCCCAAAGGCGCTTCTCTTCCCAGCGTGACGCAAGATTCCAGTTCCGGGACGTCCGAATAGCGAGGCTTCGTGGAAATGAACAGTCAGGGTCGTTACTCAGCCAAGAAACGACGCGTTTCGACACCGCGCCCTGCTGTTGTGCCTCGACAGACGCCGGCGGCCCGTTCAGCCGTCGATACCGGATCTGCGCCGTTCCGGGTCGTGCTCCTCGTGTTCGCCGGCGCGCTTTTGCTGGCCGGCGTGGCCTATGGGTACGTTGCCTTTTGGCGGAGCGTCCCCGTTGTGGTTAACGGCGAGCACGTCGACGTGCGAATTCACGCGACCGTTGAGGATATGCTGGATGGCAACGACTTTTTTGGCGTCAAGCCCGGTCGCCTGCTTTCTGTAAGCGGCAACGTGATAGAGGAAGATGGAGGCGAGCGTTGCACCGTCGCGGTGGGCGAGGGCGACAACGCCCAGCCGCTTGCATCCGAGAAGTTCTCGCAGACCGAAGTTGCCGAAGGCGGCATCTTCACCGTATCCGATGGTGCAGATGTCACCGAGCCCCACGCGGAGACCGTCGAGCCCTTGGCCCCCGGCGTCCAAATGGAGACGGGTGGAGCCATCCAGTACGTCAAGCAGTGGGGCAAGGCAGGTTCGCACACCGTGTGGAAGGGCGAGAAGTCCGGCGAGGTGGTGGACAAGGGCACGATCGAGGAGCCGCAGGACCTGATCATCGGCTCCAGGAACGCGCGGCCCGTCGGTTCCAAAAAGTACATCGCGCTCACGTTTGATGACGGCCCAAGTCGCTACACGCAGGCCATCCTCGATATCTTGGCCCAAAAAAGAGCTAGTGCGACGTTTTTCAATTTGGGCACGAGCGCGGCAGGCAATCCGGCTCTCGCCAAGGCGGTCGTTGATGGCGGTAATGAGTTGGCAAGCCACACGAATGCCCACAAGAACTTGCCCACCGTGGGCGCCGATGAGCTGCGCTCCGAGATCGTGACGGCGTTCGACACCCTGGAGGGCGCATCGGGCTTTCGCCCGCAGATGATTCGCGCCCCGTACGGTGCGTTCACCGCCACCGAGTGGGCCCGCTCCGCCGATTTGCTCAGTTGCAACGTGCTGTGGAATATCGACACACTTGATTGGAAGCGTCCCGGTGCGGATGCGATAACCAAGACGGTGCTCAATCAGGCGTTCAACGGCGCCATCGCCCTCATGCACGATGGTGGGGGCAACCGTGAGCAAGATATCGAAGCGCTGCCCGCGATCATCGACGGCCTGCGCGACGCCGGCTACACGCTCGTGACCGTCAGCGAGCTCATGGAGCTCGACGGTACGTTTCCCCAAGACGTCGTCCAGGGCGCCGTCAAGATGCCCGAGGATGCTGACGCGCCGACGGTGGGATAGCGGTGGCGTATCCGGCGTGCCAAAGGGGCGCGTCCCCCAATGGTATGCCTAATGAGGAGTGATGAAGGGCTGTTGGAAGCCTTACAAGACCGTGCGTCCGTGCATGGTATAGTTACAACGGCTGTGCCTTGAGGGGACGGCCGCTTGTTTTGTTTTATGAGAGGGTCACGAGAAAGGCCTGAGGTGAAAGCTAAACCCCGACCACACAGTCGATGACCCCA
>NZ_DAWDUX010000005.1:61383-64454 GCF_052346665.1 Collinsella sp. | reverse complement strand
CTCTACCGAGCACTCCTGCGCGATGGTACCCACCATGACGCCCGCAAAACCACCCGCATAATCGTTGTCTGTGGAACCAATGGCCTCTCCCTCGGCAAAATTGTGTACCGAGCAGTGCGAGATCTTTGGGTTTAGATAACCCAATGGGGTAAGGGACCCCGCATCAATAATATTGCTGTCGAGCAGAAGCGTAATGAGGTCACCCAAACCGAGACCGGGAATGATGTTAAGGAGATTGGTGAGTAGCTCGACGATTGTATCCAGAACATTGGACACAATGCCGTAGCTGGTTTCACCCTGCGCATAACCGACGAAACCGCCATTCATTTGTGCGGCGGAGGAAACCTTTGCCTCATATACTTCACAGCCCGACACTTCGACGTCGCCAACTATACGGCCAGCAAAAGCTCCGGTCGCAAGCGCAGACGGATCCGCCGCACGAACGTTCAGAAGATTGGTCAATAGCCCTGTGAAGGTTAGTTTGCCAGCTGTCAGAACAAACAGAAGGCCATTAACCAGAACCTCTAAGGCAGTCCCCAAAAATCCAAGAAGCTCGCTGATGAGCGATTTGTCGACACGCACTTCAGTGGCATGATTTTCAACCGACACCTTTTCAAGCGTGATGTTGCTCACGGTGGCCTTTGTTGGCACTGCGAAGGGGTCTTTGTCGTCAAGTTTATTGGAGATGGTGCCGAAGAAGCCGATGCCCGTGTGCTTACGCACATCGAGCTTGGCGTCAGACTGCACCACGCTCACGTTGGAGATAACGGGGTTGGCGACGGTGGTGACGTCGGTGACACTCTTGCCGTCGGCACCGATATAGGACCAGAGGCTGCCCGCCGCATCGGGCGCATCGCTCTTCGCGCCGAGCATGGTGCTCGAGAACATAAGCGGCCCCCAGCCCGTGTTGCCAGGATCGGCGGCGTTCGTGCTCAGGTCGATATCGCGAAAGATGAGGTAGTTGGCGTCGATGGCGTACTTGAGGCCGGTCTGCGCCGAGTCAACATCGTCATCGCGACCATGCTCGCCGACCACGAAGTACTTTGTACGCGTATCTTGGAGTATGCCGCCATCGTGATCGTTAAAGGTTCCATTGTGCAGGGTGCCAGCATCAGCAAGATCGGCATCGCCTGCATACACAAGAGCCTCTGTGCCCTCAACGTCAACCCACTTGTGGCCAAGCAGGCCATCGGGTTCTTTTTTCTGCTCAATCGACCAGACCTGGCCGGAAATGACCTTCTTGTCCGACCCGATTGCACGCAACTGCTGCTCGTTGCCAATGAGGATGTACGTGGTGCCGTTGATCTCCTTGACGGCCTGACCGGCGAAGTCGCGGCCACCCAGCGCACCCACTGCGGCGCGGTCCGCCACGAGCACGTTGCCGGTCGTTTCGCCGTCGCCCTGTTGCAGAACCTCGGCGCCTTCAATCTGCGCGGCATCCTGTTCGGCGTCCGGCTTGGCGTCCTCGTCCGCAGCGCCGTCGACGGCGTCCTCCACGCCAGGCTGCCCATCCACCTGATCCTGCGTAGCATCTTGCCCGCCGGTCGCGTTTTGGTCTTGCGACGTCTGCCCTGCCTCGGGCGCGTTATCCGGCGTGGGCTCGCTCTTTGAGGGCTCATCTACAGCAGGAACCTCGCCCGCTGCAGAACCGCCCTCGTCAAGAGTCTCTACCTTAGATTGGGGATACCCCCCCCCCATTCTCAACATTAGAACTGAGGGACAGCGTGGACGCGTACGTTCCCGCGTTGGCGTCCAACGGAGTATTAGCTTGTTCCAGCATTGCGGCCATGTCCGCCTGGGCGAGCGCCTGACCAGCCAACGCCGAGGCGAGCTGCTCGCGCATGCGAGCAGCCTGGTATGCGCCAACCCCCGCCGGGAACGATCCCAGTGAGCACGACGCGATGAGCAATCCAACGACAACTTTGCGGAACAAAACGCGACCTTCCCTACGGGAATGTTCGGAACGCAGTTATTCCAACCATAACAGACTTTTTGACCCCCGTTAAGCTACATTTTCCCTTCGTTTGTTGTATTGATAGCCCCAGCTCACAGATGGGTATTTCCGCCGCAGCTCATTTGGTGACCCACTGGATATGGTAAATACAACATGGGGGATTGTTTCATATCTGTTACAATATTTGTCGTATTTTTGCGCAGTAAAAGGGCGACCGCATGGCAGCGGCCGCCCCCCCCTTCTCGCGTCGATCTCAATAGGCCACGGGTCTACTGCGCGTCGCGCTCGGCGCGATCGACCATGCGCTCGGCGAAGTCGTGCTTGTAGAGGTTGTCGCCCTTGAGCTGGCCCCAGCCGGCCTCGTTCACCATGTTTGCGTCGAGCGGCACACCGTAGGCCTCCTCTACCGCTGTACGATCGAACACATAGCAATCGTGCTCATTCACCTCATCGCTCTCCGAAACGGTCACCTGAATCTTTTGCGCATCGGGCACGGCGCAGAACAACGCCGTCACGTTATACGCGAGAGCGAGGTCGATCGAATCGCCATCGAAGTAATCCGGCACGCGAACGTAGTCGAAGCGCAGGACGCCGTTGCCGCGCGTCACGTCCAAGTTCGCGGCCCACTGCCCCATCGGCAGGTTGAAGATGAGCGTGTTGAGAGCGTCCACGTCGCTCATGCTCGCATCCGTCTGCGCCAGGACATCGTTGCTGGAGGAATCAACAACCGCGCGCACAAGCTCGTCCGCCGGCTCGCCGTCGAAGTAAACGGGGCCGTTGGGATCCACGTACACGCCCTCATCGCTCGGAATCGACGGCGCTGCCGTACCGCTGCCGCCCGTCACCTGGTCGTCCCCGCCGTTGCCCTGGGGATCGATTGGCTCGTTCTGGGAACTCGTATAGTGCTCGAGCGAGTTGATGCCCGCCATCATGTTGCAGCCCATCACGCCGATGGCGAAAAAGATCAAGATGCCCACCACCGAGAGCAGCACCAACGGCCACACGCGGCGACGATTGACCGGCTGCTCGGGCTGTGGGTGCAGGGTTGCCGCGGCAGGCTCCGTGACGGGCGTGGGACCGCCAGGGCGAGTTACACCGGCACCCTCAGCCGCGCGCG
>NZ_DAWDUX010000005.1:0-61373 GCF_052346665.1 Collinsella sp. | reverse complement strand
GCGCGCCGCATCTTCGCCTTCGGCAGCACCCGTCTGCACGGCAGCGGCGATGCCACCATTCGAACCGGCGCATTCTGCCTCATCAGAGTCCCCTTCAACGCCCGCGGCAGGCACGGCCCCCTCATCGCTGGCAGCTTCCGCGTCAGACGGCTCTTCGGCAAACACATCGTCCAAGCTCGTAAAGCTCTCCTTGGTGCGGGCAAGCGCCTCATCCTCGGACATGCCGCCCGCAACCAGGTCCTCATAACGCGCCACGAGATTACCGTAGATCTCCTCTTTGAGCTCGATGTTCTCGGCCGTGAGCACCTTGCCTTGAAACAGGTGCTCCACGTACATGCGCAACTCGTTCATTGTGCGCTCCTTTCCTGCACCAACAAGCGATCGACAATCTGGCGCACATGGACCCAGCGATCCGTCGCCTCCGTTAGTTCCTGCAGCCCCTCGGCCGTTATGCGATAGTACTTGCGCCGCGCGCCTTGGGTCTCGTTGCCCCAGTAGCTATCGACAAACCCCTGACCCTCCAGGCGTTTGAGGCTCGTGTAGAGCGAGGGCTCCTTCATCTCATACTCACCTTGGCTAAGCGTTGAGATTGATTTGAGAATCTCGTACCCATAGCCGTCCCGGCTCGAAAGGATTTTGAGAATAATTGCATCGATATTCCCGCGGATCAAATCGCTCACGGCATCTCTTGTTGCCACATCGGTCACCTCCCCAGACTCTTGGTTGATACCGCTACTGTAACACAGAGTACTATGTGTGTCGATGTATTCTGTATTACAGTCTAGTCATTAGGCTGAACTTGCAATCAAGTTGCAATCGTCAAGGACTGTGAGTGGCGAACAAAAAAACCCGACTCGCAGATGCGAGCCGGGTTTTCCGAGTCGAAATGAGTTAAGCGAAGTATCGCTTAGGCCTCCATGAAGTTGCGCTGGACGGCGGAGTCGACCTTCACGCCAGGGCCCATGGTGGAGGACACGGAGATGCTCTTGACGTACTTGCCCTTGGCGGAAGCCGGCTTGACGCGCAGGATCTCGGTGTAGAGGGCAGCGTAGTTCTCGACGAGCTTCTGGTCGTCGAAGGAGATGCGGCCCAGCGGAACGTGGCAGATGCCGTAGCGGTCGGCGCGATACTCAACGCGGCCGGCCTTGAGCTCGCCAACCATCTTGGCGACATCCATGGTCACGGTGCCGAGCTTAGGGTTGGGCATGAGGCCACGGGGGCCGAGGATCTTACCAATGCGACCAACCTTGGCCATCATCATCGGGGTAGCGATGGCGGCATCGAAGTTGATCTCGCCCTTCTGGATCTGAGCGATGAGCTCGTCGGAACCGATGACATCGGCGCCCGCCTCAGCAGCCTGCTCGGCCTGAGCGCCCTCGGCGAAGACGGCAACACGGACGGTCTTACCAGTGCCGTGGGGCAGAGAAATGGAACCACGGATGTTCTGGTCGGCCTTGCGGGTGTCGATGCCAAGGCGGAAGTGAGCCTCAACGGTCTCGTCGAAGTTGGCGCTAGCCATCTCCTTGACGAGCTTGACAGCCTCGAGCGGGGTGTAGACGGAAGCGCGATCGACCTTAGCGGCGGCCTCACGGAACTTCTTGCCATGCTTAACAGCCATGTTATTACCTCCTGTGGTACAAACGGGGTCATACCCCTCCCACATCAGTCACGCACCCGTATGGTGCATGAATTACCAAAGAAACGACGAGTTAGTTACTCGGCGATGGTGACGCCCATGGAACGGGCAGTGCCGGCGACGATCTTCTTGGCGGCGTCGAGGTCGTTAGCGTTGAGGTCGGGCATCTTGATCTCAGCGATCTTGGTGAGCTGCTCGTCAGAGAGCTGGCCAACCTTGTCGCGCTGGGGAACAGCGGAGCCACCCTTAAGGCCGAGCTCCTTCTTGATGAGGTGGGCCGCCGGAGGGGTCTTGCACACGAAATCAAAGGTGCGGTCCTCGAAAACGCTGATGACGACCGGGATGATGTCGCCCATCTTGTCCTGCGTGGCAGCGTTGAATGCCTGGCAGAACTGCATGATGTTGACCTGAGCAGCACCGAGGGCGGGGCCCACGGGAGGAGCAGGATTGGCCTTGCCGGCCGGGATCTGAAGCTTGATGACGGTGGCGATCTTCTTCTCTGCCATGTCACACCTTCCTTGAACGTGAAGTGTCTGAATCATATATCGTCAGCGCACGTTCGCTAGAAGCACGGACTCCGATGAGCAGTCGGGACCGAAGCGCTCAAGCGCGGACAAACAACGGGAATGAGCTTTAAGCGATGACCGTGATCTGATCAAAGCTGAGCTCGACGGGAGTCTCGCGGCCGAAGATCATCAGAGTGACCTTGACCTTGGCGACGTCGGGCATGACCTCGGAGACCTTGCCGTCGAAGTCGGCCAGCGGGCCGGAGATGACGCGAACGGAGGAGCCAACCTCGATATCGACAACGGCACGCTTGGGAGCTGCTGCGCTCTTGTCGTCCTTGCGCATCATCTTGTTGTACTCATCACGAGAAAGCGGAGCGGGCTTGCCGCTGCCGCCGAGGAAACCAGTGACACCAGGGGTATTGCGAACGCACGTCCAGGCATCGTCATCCATCTCCATGCGGACCAACACATAGCCCGGGAAGATCTTGACATCCTTCTCGTCGCGCTTGCCGCCCTCTTTGAGCTCGGTGACGCGCTCCGTGGGGATCTGGATATCAAAGATGCGATCCTGCATGCCCATCGTCTCGATGCGGTGCTCAAGATCGGACTTAACGCGATTCTCGTACCCGGAGTAGGTGTGAACGACGTACCAACGCTTGGACATCAAATTACCCCCTCAGACCTGCGAAGAGCACGAGGCCCTCGCCAATAACGAGATCGAGGACAGCGATGACAACGCCAACGACGATCAGCGAGGCGCAGACGGCCACGGTGTAGTTGACGAGCTCGCTCTTGGAAGGCCACACAACGCGCTTCATCTCAGAGCGGACAGAGGTCATGTATGCCTTGCCACGAGCAATGAGGCCAGGCTTCGCGTCTGACTTCTTTGCCTTAGCGGGCTTGGTGCTCTTCTTGTTTGCCATGCTGGCTTACCTCCGCGCGTTTGCGCCTATACATTAGAAACCGTAAGCCTCCGAAGAGGCTTACGGATTACAGACTGGCACGCCAGGAAGGACTCGAACCCTCAACAGACGGTTTTGGAGACCGTTGCTCTACCAATTGAACTACTGGCGTGTATGCGAAAGAGACTAGCGGGTCTCCTTGTGCAGCGTATGCTTCTTGCACCACGGGCAATACTTCTTGATCTCCATGCGATCAGGCATGTTTGCCTTGTTCTTGGTGGTCGTGTAATTACGACGCTTGCACTCGGTGCAAGCCAGGGTAACCATAGTGCGCATGTATCTAAACCTCCATGTACTGCCCCGTTGCGGGCACGGTCGCTAACAATACCATCATCTTGGTAATGCTGTCAATCCCATTGGTATTACCGCGTCTATTCTGCAAATGAGATTCACAACTCTTATACAAAAGGCCGTGAAAAGCAGCACAGACGTGAGAATACCCAACACCTTTGGCGCGTTAGGTACGAGACTGGCAGAAAAAAGACCCGGCACCAAATGCGGCGCCGGGTCCCTTAAGTACGCCTAGATCAGCGAGTGTAGGTTACTCGATGATGGTGGAGACGATACCAGAACCCACGGTGTGACCACCCTCGCGGATAGCGAAGCGCAGGCCCTCCTCCATGGCGATCGGGTGAATGAGCTCGCCGGTAATGGTGATGTGGTCACCAGGCATAGCCATCTCGGTGCCCTCAGGCAGCTTCACGGTACCAGTCACGTCGGTGGTACGGAAGTAGAACTGGGGACGATAACCATCGAAGAACGGGGTGTGACGGCCACCCTCGTCCTTGGTCAGGACGTAGATCTCGCCAGTGAACTTGGTGTGAGGGGTAACGGAACCCGGCTTGCAGAGAACCTGGCCGCGCTCGATCTCCTCACGCTTGATGCCGCGGAGCAGCAGGCCGACGTTGTCGCCAGCCTCGCAGAAGTCCATGGACTTGCGGAACATCTCGATGCCGGTGCAGACCGTGGACTTGGTCTCCTTGATACCGACGATCTCAACGTTCTCGTTGAGCTTGAGCTCACCGCGCTCGACACGACCGGTAGCGACGGTACCACGACCGGAGATGGTCATGACGTCCTCAACGGCCATCAGGAACGGCTTCTCGTTGTCGCGCTCAGGCGTCGGGATGTACTCGTCAACAGCCTTCATGAGCTCGCGGACGGAATCCATCCACTTCTCCTCGCCGTTGAGGGCGCCGAGAGCGGAACCACGGATGATCGGCAGGTCGTCTCCCGGGAACTCGTACTCGGAGAGGAGGTCACGGGTCTCCATCTCGACGAGGTCAATGAGCTCCTCGTCGTCGACCATGTCGCACTTGTTCAGGAACACGACGATGTAAGGAACGCCGACCTGACGGGCGAGCAGGATGTGCTCGCGGGTCTGGGCCATCGGGCCGTCGGTAGCGGCGATAACGAGGATAGCGCCGTCCATCTGGGCAGCACCGGAAATCATGTTCTTGACGTAGTCGGCGTGGCCGGGGCAGTCAACGTGAGCGTAGTGACGAGTGGCGGTCTCGTACTCAACGTGGGAAACGGAGATCGTAATGCCGCGCTCGCGCTCCTCGGGAGCCTTGTCGATGTTCTCGAAGGCGGTGAAGTCGGCCTTGCAGCCCTCGGTCTCAGACAGAGTCTTGGTGATGGCAGCGGTCAGGGTCGTCTTACCGTGGTCAACGTGACCGATGGTGCCGATGTTAACATGCGGCTTAGTGCGCTCAAACTTTTCCTTGGCCATGAAGCCCTCCTTCTGGAAAAGGTTGCCCCCTTTTGGAGCAAGTCCCTACTTAACTTAAGCGGCCCCCTCGTTTCCTCGGAAGCCGCCCTAGTTACCTGGTAGCGGTGACTGGATTCGAACCAGTGACAACACGGGTATGAACCGTGCGCTCTGACCAACTGAGCTACACCGCCAGATGGAGCCTGCAACCAGACTTGAACTGGTGACCTCTTCGTTACCAACGAAGTGCTCTACCGACTGAGCTATACAGGCCTGACTGGTGGGGATGATAGGACTCGAACCTATGAACCCAGAGGGAGCGGATTTACAGTCCGCCGCAGTTGCCGCTGTGCCACATCCCCAGTCTGTCAAACTCAACCACGGTCCTTGGTTTCCCTCGTTGCGTGCTCGAGCGAATGGAATAATAAAACGTGAAAACCGGCCATGTCAACAAAAGCTTTTATATACACGTGTCCGGGCGTATCGCATTGCAGGTCAATGGCCATATTCTTGATGTGTTGGACCTGTGATTGTCTCTCTCTCAGCTCATGTGCACGCATGTTCCGTGCAAGCACTTTAGGAGGATGCAGCGCTGGGGCGTGATGTCCGTACAGATCTGTGCTCGGCTCGATAGGATCCCGTGCTCGGCCGAATCCCGTGCTCGGTAGGATCTCGTGCTCGGTGTGAGAAAACGTTGGTTTGAAATGACCCTGGTATTTCAAACCCATGATAAATCACATTACCAGGCCCTTTTATGTGAGGAATCCGCAGTTTGAAATGTCCCAGCTGTTTCAAACTGCGGATTCCTCACACTGCGCCCGGGCAACGGGACAGATTCCGGCCCGTCATAGCAGAAAGCCCGGCACCGCAAATGGCACCGGACTTCTCACCTCAATGGAGCCAGCGACAGGAATCGCCGGACGGCTAGCGCCACCCTCCTTCCGCTGCGGGCCTCACGGCCCTTGCGCGCTGCGCTGGCCAACGCTTCGCATTGCCTCAGCTCCGCGCCCGCAACCGGGTTCGATTCCGGCCCGTCATAGCAGAAAGCCCGGCACCGCAAATGGCACCGGACTTCTCACCTCAATGGAGCCAGCGACAGGAATCGAACCCGCAACCCACTGATTACAAATCAGTTGCTCTACCGTTGAGCCACGCTGGCACGCTTGGCACGTTCGCACATGCAAAGCCGTTTTAGGATAGCCGAGCTCTACCTGCCGCGCAAGGACTTAAGTTTGGCGAGGGACTCGGGGCTGAGCCTGCTGCCAAGCGTGAGCTTTATGTCCACATTCTCCTCACGTGCGCGCTCGAAGTCGCGCTGCATATCGCCAATCTCTTCAACGAGCATACGGGCGGAAATACGCGTGACGCCATGCCCCATGACCGTGGCCTGGATCATGGCGTCACTGGTAACCACCGAGCATGCCCTCCCCTCCTCGCGCGCTTTTGTGCACAAGTCTTGGATGACCGTATCGGCTGTGACGCCCGTGGGGGAGAATTCGATTCGCACGCCTCCCTGGGGTAGATTCGGCCGCTCGGGAGACACGTTGCCCGCGGCGTCGAACACCACGACTGCCTCGTACTGGCGGCCTGCAAATGCGGCGACATCGTTGATGAGCGCCTCACGGGCACGGTCGTAGAGATCTGTGGAGTACGGATGGTCACCACGATCGAACATGAGGCCCTCGTATTTGGGCGTGGCATGAATTACGTTGTAGCCGTCGACGACGAGCAGCTCCTTTTTGCCCGAGCGCACACCGCGCGGAGGGACTACGGGGCCCGCCGTGTTGGTGGCATTGAACCCGGCGAACGCGTTCCCCACGCCGTAGGTGCTGGCATCGACAATGGGCTTTGCAGAACCCTCGCCAAAGCGTTTGGCCTTTGACTTTTGGCGGTTCTTTTTGGTCATGTCCTACTCCCCCGCATTCCGTGCCGCGCAGCGCATTGTACGTGGCAGTGCCGTGAATTTGATGTGCATGACCTCTTACTCCCCCATCGCCGGTGCATCCACCAACGTCGTGCGATTGCGACGCAGCCATTCAAAGCACAAAGCCGTGGCGGCCTGGGCCACATTGAGGCTCTCGGTTTGACCGAGTTGGGGGAGCTTAGTGGTGAAGTCGCACGTGTCGAGGACCAGACGCGAGATGCCATCGCCCTCCGATCCCATAACGAGCGCCACGCGGCCCTCGAATGGCGCATCCCAGCACACATCGGTGGCATGCTCGGTGGCACCACCGACCCAAAAGCCAGCGGATTTGAGGTCTTCGAGCGCGCGGGCTATGTTGGGAACCTGCGCGATCGGCAGGTGCATGATCGCGCCAGCCGACGTCTTGTAGGTGGCGACTGTCACCTCGGCAGCGCGTTTGTTGGGGATGACGACGCCAGAGGCACCCACGACCTCGGCGGAACGCACGATGGCGCCGAAATTACCGGCATCGGTCACATGGTCGAGCACCACAACGAGCGCCGGACGGTCGGCGGGGGCGGCGGCGATGATATCGGAAAGGTCCGCGTAGGGGAACCTGCCCACCTCGAACACGATACCCTGATGCGCCCCGTGACTGGAGATGGCGTCAAGCTGTGCGCGGGGGACGCTCTTGACGTTCACGCCTGCCTCGCCAAGGCCCGCGAGCAACTCACGGATAGCCGGTTCGCCCTCCACTCCCTGGGCGATGAGGGCACGCTTGATGGGAAAGCCCGTGCGCAGCGCCTCGAATGCCGCGCGACGGCCCTCGATGTAGTTCCCCTCTGCAACATGGACGTCGCGGCGTCGAGGAGCCGCCTGGGATTGCGTGGTTCGCTGGACATCGCGGGACTGCTGGCCGCGGGCCCTGACGGGACGCTGCTGCCCCGCGGACTTCTGATCGTGACTACGCGGCGTCTTGGAGTGGCTCTCATTGACGCGCTTCGGTTTGCCCTGATAGTCTCCGCCCCTTTGCGGGCGCTTCCCCTGTGCCATCTCGGCCCCCTTCGCTATGAATCATTCAGCGACATTGTCACATCCCGGCGTGCAAAACTGCACCCATCCCCAATTTACACACGAGCGCCGCACCCGGGGTCGGATGCGGCGCCCGACGATTGAACGGCAAGACGGCGTGCCCAAATCCTCGCTTCCTAGGGTGCCCCAGATTGCCCCGAAGGAGGAGGGAGGACGCCTTAGGGCGCCGACCGACGAGTGAGGGGCAAGGTGGGGTGCCCGCCAAATCCTCGGTTCCTGAGGTGCGTCGTATTGCCGTGAAAGAGAAGGGCGTACGCCTGGTGTGCGGCGCCCGACGATTGAACGGCAAGACGGCGTGCCCAAATCCTCGCTTCCTAGGGTGCCCCAGATTGCCCCGAAGGAGGAGGGAGGACGCCTTAGGGCGCCGACCGACGAGTGAGGGGCAAGGTGGGGTGCCCTAGGAAGCGAGGTGTTTGATGCGGGAGCCGGAGGCGGTATCCTCTATCGCCAGCCCCATGTCGCGCAGCTGGTCACGGATGGCGTCAGCGGTGCCCCAGTCCTTCGCGGCGCGAGCGGCGGCGCGGGCCTCGAGGATCTTCTCGGCGGCTTCGTCAATATCGTCTCCCGTATAGCCCGTAAGGCCAGCGGCCACGCCAAGCAGGCCAACCGGAAGCGGCTCCTCGATCACGGGAAGCTCGACGCCCAGCTGCGCGAGCGCGCCGGAGATCACGGCAGCGCACACGCGGGAGGCGTCCTCGTCAACAGCACCAGCCGCCTGCTCAAGGTACTTGTTCGCCTCGGTCACGAGCTGGAAGTACGCGGCGACGGCCCCGGCCGTGTTGAAGTCGTCGTCCATGCAGGCCTCGTAATCGGCTGCAGCCTTGCTCATGGCGGCGGTCAGGGCCTCGGCGAGCTCGGCATTCGGCTCACCCTCGGCATGGTCGGCAGCCCACTTGAGGTTGCGGACCGTGCCCGCGATACGCGCGAGCGAGTTCTCGGCGCCCTCGAGGCGCTCCCAGGAGAAGTCGAGCGGGCTGCGGTAGTGGGTCTGCAGCATGAGCAGGCGCAGGGCCGCAGCGGAGTGCTTCTCGAGCACCTCGGCCAGCGTGAAGAAGTTGCCCAGGCTCTTGCTCATTTTCTCGCCGTCAACGAGCAGCATACCCGTGTGCATCCAGGTGTTGGCAAAACCCTCGTGCCAGGCGCAGGTGGCCTGAGCGCACTCGTTCTCATGGTGCGGGAAGGCGAGGTCGGAGCCGCCGCCGTGGATATCGATCGGGGTGCCCAGATAGCGGTGGACCATCGCGGCGCACTCGGTGTGCCACCCGGGACGGCCCTCGCCCCAGGGGCTCTTCCAGCTGGGCTCGCCGGGCTTGGCGGCCTTCCACAAGGCGAAGTCGAGCGGATCGCGTTTGTCCTCATTCTCTTCGATGCGGGCGCCGACCATGAGGTCATCGATGTTGCGGCCGGACACCTCGCCATACGCGGGATCGCTGCGGACGGAGAAGTACACGTCGCCGTTGTCGGCCGCATAGGCGTGGCCGCCCTCGATGAGCGTCTTGATCATGCCAATCATCGCGCCGATTTCCTTGGTGGCGCGGGGGCGCACGTCGGGGTCGAGCACGTTGGCGGCGCGCATGACACCGATGAACTTGTCCGAGAACTCAGTCGCGACCTCCTCGGCCGTGCGGCCCTGCTCGTTGGCGCGGTTGATGATCTTATCGTCGACGTCCGTGAGGTTCTGGGCGAACGTGACCTCGTAGCCACTCGCGATGAGCCAGCGGCGAATCACGTCGAAGCTGATGAACGTGCGGGCGTTGCCGATGTGGATGTTGTCGTAGACAGTGGGGCCGCACACGTACATGCGGACCTTGCCCTCCTCGATGGGGCGGAACTCTTCTTTTTGATGGGTGGCGCTGTTGTAGATCTTCATAAGCAACTCCTCCTGGGTCGCTCGGGGGCGTTTCATCCGGCGCTCGGACAGTCCTGCGCAAGACGCAGAGTCCGCAGGACACTGCTTTGCGTGCGGAACACGCGGCGGATTAACCGCCCCCGAGCGACCTTGGAACCGTATACGTGACAGTCTATACGAGCGGGTGACCTTGCAGAAGCGGGGAGTTCCGCTCCGCCGGGTATAGGTCCGCTCAGGATGCAAAGCAAGATGGCGAATCGCCCAAGGGCAATCATTTTAGATACATCGCTCCAGCAGGCAGACGGACCAGGCACCGATGCCTTCGCCTTTGCCTTCCCAGCCGAGCTTTTCGGTAGTGGTGGCCTTGACGCCGATGTTCTCTACCGAACAGCCGATGGCGCGAGCGAGGTTCTCGCGCATAGCCTCGCGGTGCGGGCCGATTTTGGGTTCTTGGCAGGCGATGGTGCAGTCGGCATCTACGAGCTCATATCCGAGCTGCCGCGCATACTCCATCACCTTGGAAAGTAGCGTCAAAGAGTCCGCGCCCTCATACGCCGGGTCGGTATCGGGGAATAGCTTACCGATATCCCCTCCACGGCAGGCTCCCAAGATAGCGTCAGACAGGGCGTGGGCAAGCACGTCGGCATCGCTGTGCCCGAGCAGCCCCTTGCTGTGCGGGATATCCACACCGCCGATAATGCAGCGGCGGCCCTCAACCAACCGATGCACATCATATCCATGCCCAATGCGCAGATTCGATGCCATGCGACCCCCTGTTCCAACTGTGTGCACGGGCTAAGCATATACCCTGCAACGCTCTTTTCGCCCCATAGCGCGGAATTGACTGGCCACTGGGCACCTTCTCGGACATCTTCTCGAGCTTTTTCGTATCGTTTTCGGAAAAGCCCGAATAGACCGCGTTTTCAAGCAACGCCGAGCTGCGCTTTTGTCTTGGAAACAGAAGCTCTACTCGAAGGAATCGAAATCCAGTACGAAAAACCTCAAGATGCGTTCCCGAATGCGGCACTCAACGCTAAGGAAGCACCTGTATCACGATGGTCAGCCTTGAAGCCGGGCGTGCAGGGCGGCCTCCACTTGGGCAAGGTCCTCGGGCAGCGTCACCTTGAGGTTGTCGCGAGGAGCCTTGAAGCCGCGCACACGGCCGCCCATGCCCTCGACCAAGGACGAATCATCAGTGCCCACAAAGCCCGTGCGATCGGCCCACTCATACGCGCGGCGCAGGGAATCGGCCCAGAACACCTGCGGGGTCTGGACCGTCCAGAATTGAGCGCGAGGAGGAGTTTCGACAAAACACCCTCCTGCATCGATGACCTTGAGGGTATCGACCGCGGGCTGGCCGCACACGACGCCATCGAGTGCATGAAGGTCATCGGAGGCAGATATGGAGCTAATCGATGCGTCCTCGCACCGAGTCGGACTGGGCGCATCACCATGGAGTGCGCAGTCTGCTCCAAGCTCGCGTTTGCCAGAAACGTTCCCACCCGGGTCGCCGAATGCTGGGGCCTGATCGGCGGATACCAGCGCGTCGATCGCCGCATCGATCGTCTCCGGGAGGATCAACGGGCGGGCGGCATCGTGCACCAAAACGATATCGCAGTCTGTGGGAACAGAGTCCAAACCGTTACGCGTGGAATCTTGCCGCTCAGCGCCAGAGGGCGCGAATGCGATGGGCGTCGCGAATCCGAACGGCGCGACGGCCGCCCGATGCATCTCGTCCGTCTTCTCGGGTGGGCATACCACGACGATGCGCTCGACCCGGCTTGCGGCATCGAACGCCTCGAGCGTCCAGGTGATCAGCGGCTTTCCCGCCACATCAATCAACAGCTTGCCGCCCGGGTTTCCAAACCGCGTGCCGGACCCGCCGGCGACGATGATGGCGCAGCCGCGGGCGCGCGTATTTGTATCCATGCATCCCCCTACATGCAAAGCGGCGCAAAGCCGCGCCGCCTCGTCCAAGGTATCGTGTTACGGTTCGCGCTTTCCGCCATGCATGCGCGCGAGCGAGTCCGCGAGAATGGCAGGGTTGTTCACGCCAAAACTTCCCAGGCGATCGGGGTCCTTCTTGATGTCGTCCATGAGGTCCTGCAGCGAGCCGTACTCGTCCACGATCCGCTCCGCAACGCCATCGCGAACAACCGAGACACGAGAAAGCGTACGCAGCCCCAGCGGCGACATAACGGAATCCTCGTCGAGGTCCTCGTACCCCAGAGCGGCGGCGACTTTGCTGGGGCTCGTAAGGTCCTGGGCCGACATGTCGGAGAACATCACGCGGATCCGCTCGCTGTTCTCCTCGGAAGCATCGGCGGCGTAGTCGCGGATCATCAGGTTGTATTCGGTCTCCATGCTTGCGCCGGCGAGCTGCTCGAGCTGCATCTGCACGAGCTTGCCCTGGTTGCCGAGCTTGGTGATGCAGCTTTGGAGCTCGACCTTCGCTTGCTCCATGATCTCGAAGCTGGAGAAGATGCTCGTGATGTCAGCGAGGGTGACGTAGTCGTCCAACTCGAGGGCGGTCAAGCGGAGCAGCGCACGGTCGAGCGAGGAGCGCGTGGTCTGGAGCGTGGACACGAGCTGATTGACCGAGCTCATGATCTCGGTGACGGGCTGAATCTGGTAGGAGCGGCCGTCAACGTACACATTCACCACGCCGCGGCGCTCGGAGACCGAGATGACCGTAGCGTTGGTGAGCACGCTCATGCGTGCGGCGGTACGATGACGCATGCCCGTCTCACTCGTGGCGAGCGACGGATCGGGATTGAGGTGAAAGTTGGCGCGCAGGATCTTGTTGAGCCCACCGTCGATGACGATGGCACCGTCCATCTTGGAAAGCTCGAACAGGCGGTTGCTCGTGAAGGAGATGTTGAGCGGGAACCCATCGTTGCCGGCGGCGAGGACGGCCTCAGTGTCGCCCACGCAGATAAGGGCGCCGATGTGACCCGCGATGATCATGTCGAGCGCGGTGCGCAGCGGCTGACCGGGCGCAGTGAGGCGTACGGCCTCCTTCATGCGATCTTCTGTGCTCTTCTGTTCCACGACGAACCTCCTCGATTACACGCTTGTCCCATTGTCGCATGAATCGCGCAGTGTCCGAAGGATTTGCAGAAAAGCTACTCAGCGCGAAAAACTGGACCCGTGCGCCTTTGGGGAACACCCCTTTGGCACACGGGTCCAAATCGCATCCTTGCGTTTACTGCGCGCCCGCGCCGACGCTGGTGAGGCCACCGGCGCTATTGGTCTTGCGCGGAGCACTCGTGGCGCGACGCGGAGCGGAAGGTCCAAAACCGGCACCCAACGCGCCAACCGCACGGGGTGCGGGGATCTCGCCCGTCGTATGGCTGAACACGAACTTGCCATCCGCCACATCGCAGAGCACCGTGTCACCGGCATTCCACTCCCCCGCCAGCAGCTCCTCGGAGAGCGGATCCTCAATCAGCCGCTGGATGGCGCGGCGCAGCGGACGGGCCCCGTTGGACAGATCGGTACCCTCGCGCACGATCTTGTCGAGCGCCTCGTCGGTGAGCACGATGTTCATGCCGTTGGCAATCAGACGTTCGCGCAGGTCGGCAACGAGCAGCTCGGCGATGCGCGTCAGGCTCTCGCCCTGCAGCTTTTGGAATACCACGATGTCGTCCACGCGATTGATG
The DNA here is from genome assembly GCF_052346665.1 of Collinsella sp. Taxonomy (NCBI): domain Bacteria; kingdom Bacillati; phylum Actinomycetota; class Coriobacteriia; order Coriobacteriales; family Coriobacteriaceae; genus Collinsella; species Collinsella sp. Next base: position 48,049 of record NZ_DAWDUX010000005.1, on the reverse strand, counting down.
AACTCAGGCCGGAACAAACGCTTGAGCTCGCCCATCGCCCGGCTCTTGATCTCGTTGGCGGTGAGACCGGCCTCGCCCGTGGTGCCAAAGCCCACGCTCGCGTCCTGCGCGATCTCGCGTGCGCCGACGTTGCTCGTCATGATGACGACCGTATTGCGGAAGTCCACCGTCTTGCCCTGGCTATCGGTGAGGCGTCCCTCATCGAGCACCTGCAGCAGTATGTTGAAGATGTCCGGGTGCGCCTTCTCGATCTCGTCGAACAGGACGACCGAGTACGGGCTGCGGCGGACTGCCTTGGTGAGTTGGCCGCCCTCCTCGTGGCCCACATAGCCGGGAGGCGAACCGATGAGCTTGGAGACCTCGTACTGGCTGCCGAACTCGGACATATCGAAGCTGATGAGTGCATCCTTGCTGCCGAACAGATATTCGGCGAGCGTCTTGGCGAGCTCGGTCTTGCCCGTGCCCGTGGGGCCGAGGAAGATGAACGAGCCGCCCGGGCGGCGGGGGTCCTTGAGCGGGCTGCGACTGCGGCGAATGGCCTTTGCGACGGCGGCAACGGCCTCGTCCTGGCCGATGATGCGCGTCTTGAGGGCGCTCTCGCACGCAAGCAGGCGACGACTCTCGTCCTCGGTGAGCGACGAGACGGGAACGCCCGAAGTCACGGACACGATGTCGGCGATCTGCGGCACATCGATGACGATGGGGCTCGCGTCGAGCTCCGCAGTCCAAGCGGCGCGGGCCTCGCCCAGGGCAATCTCAGCAGCCTGCATTCGCTCCTTGAGCTCTGCGGCCTTGTTCATGTCGTCGGCAGCGGTCGCCTCATCCATGCCCGCCCTGAGCTCGGCAACGCGCGCCTCCGCCTCGCGAACCGCCTCGGGGGCCTTGTTGCGGGCAATGCGCGCGCGGGCGCCGGCCTCGTCCATGAGGTCAATCGCCTTATCGGGCAGGAAGCGGTCTTGGACGTAGCGGTTAGACAGGCTCGCGGCCGCCTCGAGCGCCGCGGTCGTGTACCGAACATGATGATGCTCTTCGTATTTGGGGGCGAGTTTGGCGAGAATCGCCACCGTGTCCTCGACGCTCGGCTCATCCACATCAATCGCCTGGAAACGGCGCTCGAAAGCAGGATCCTTGGCGAGGTACTTGCGGAACTCCTCGGCCGTGGTAGCACCGATGATCTGGAAGGCGCCGCGGGCGAGCACAGGCTTGAGCATGGAGCTTGCGTCGATGGAGCCCTCCGCCGAACCCGCGCCGATGAGCGTGTGCATCTCATCGATGAACAGGATGATGTCGTCCGCCTCGGTTGCCTCGGCGATCACGTTCTTAAGGCGCTCCTCGAACTCACCGCGATACTTGGCGCCGGCGACGAGCCCGGGCAGGTCGAGCGTCCAGACGTTCTGGTTCATAAGGTTCTCGGGCACGTTGCCCGCCGCGATCTCCTGTGCCAGCCCCTCGACGATCGCGGTCTTGCCCACGCCCGGATCACCCAGAATGAGCGGGTTGTTTTTGGTTCGGCGGGACAAGATCTCCATCATGCGGGAGATCTCCTTTTCGCGCCCGATGACCGGATCGAGCTTGCCGGCGCGCGCTTCCTCGGTGAGGTTGGTCCCGAACTGCTTGAGCGTGCTTTCGGTCTTGCCGCCCGCCTGCCCCTGCGCTCCTCCGCCAAAAAACGGCAGCCCCGCGCCCGGGCGACCGGAACCGGCGCCCGCAAGGGGGCGCTGTTTGCCTTGGTCGTTTGACGTGAGCTTTTCCACAGCGGTGCGCACACTCGCGGCGGAAACGCCCAAACGGCGCAAGATGTCCATCGCGACGCCGTCGCCCTCGCTCACAATGGCGAGCAGCAGGTGCTCCGTGGAAACATAGGTCTGGTTGTTCTCGCGCGCCAGGCGGAAGCTCTTTTCCATAACCGAGATCACAAGCGGCGTGAACGCGAGCTTGGCATCCTCGGTCTCCTGCTCATCCGCCTTCGAACTGCGGATTTCCTTAAGCTGCTCCAGGACGTCATCGTACGTGATCTCGAGGTCGCGCAGGGCCTCGGCGGCAATGCCCTCTTGCTCCTTGGCGAGCGCGAGCAGCAGGTGCTCGGTGCCGACCTTGGTGGTCTTGAGGGACTTGGCCTCCTCTTTCGCAAGTGACATGACCTTGCGTGCGCGGTCGGTGAATCGATCCAACATGCGTGTACCTCTTACGTGCTATCTCAGACGTATTAGTTTTGGTCTGTACCCTTTAAGGTTCACCATCATACCCGATAGCAGCTCAATCGTTGAAGTGACACACACGGACGCAACGCGCTTCGTAACGAAACCTCAAGATCAACGGGGGGCGAGCCCATTTGCGCGAGCACCGTTCCTTTTGGAGCCGCGCAACATGACGCCAAACGAATCAACGCCTCCGGTAGCCCGTGGGCTTACCGGAGGCGCGATGATGAAGTTGGTAGGGACGTCCTCTTCTGTTGCAACTGGAATACGTCCCCAACTGAAAATCCGCGCTACGCGGCGAGGCGCTTGAGCACGTCGACGAGCAACGTGTAGAAGCGCTCGGAGGAGGCGAGCTCCATGCTCTCGTCGGGCGTGTGGACGTCCTTGAGGGTTGGGCCCACGGCAATGGCGTCCAGCCCGTCGAGGGCCTCGGCGAACAGACCGCACTCAAGGCCGGCATGGATGGACTCGATGCGCAGCTCGGTGCCGAACAACGTGCGGTAGCTCTCGAGGAAAACGTCGCGCACGGGCGAGTGCTCGGCATAGCTCCAGCCCGGATACTCGTACTCGAACTTGGCGTCGAAGCCCAGAACGTCGGCGAGCGTCTGCAGGCGGTCCTTGAACTCCTCCTGCAGGGAAGTGATGGAGGAACGCGGGGACAGCAGAATCGTGGCCTCGTCGTCGGAAGTGGCGACCACGCCGATGTTGGAAGAAACGTCCACGGCACCGCCCGCCGCGAGGTTGCGGCGCATCACGCCGTTGGGCGCGAGGCGAAGGGTGCGCACGAAGGCGAGCGCCGTGTCCTCGTTGATGGCCTCGACCTCGGCGTCGTCGGCGATGGCGAGGGCGCAGGAGAAGCCGGGGTCGTAGACCTCGAGCTCCGCGGAGACGGCATCGGCGATGCTCCGGGCAAGTTCGGCGCCCGCCTCGGCGGCGGCGTGATCTTTGTAGACAAGGACCGCCTTGCATTCGCGGTTGATGGCGTTGTCCTTGGTACCGCCGTTGAAGCTCACAAGGGCGGGTTCGCCGGCAGCCATGAGGCGCTCGACGATGCGGGCCATGATGAGGTTGCCGTTGCCGCGCTCAAGGTGGATATCAGCACCGGAGTGACCGCCCAACAGGCCGGAGATCTCGAGCGTGAGGGTGCTGCCGGACTTGTGCTCGCGCGTGATGGGACGGGTGTAGGTGACCACGACGCCGCCGGCGCAGCTCACGGTGGCAACGCCCTCCTCCTCGGAGTCGAGGTTGATCATGATGCGAGCGTCGATCTGGGACTTGTCGAGGGTCTCGGCGCCCACGAGGCCGGACTCCTCATCGGTGGTAAAGACGCACTCAAGTGCCGGATGGGCAAGCGCATCATCATCGAGCACGGTGAGCATGAGGGCGACGGCGATACCGTTGTCGGCACCGAGCGTGGTGCCGTTAGCAGTAAGGATGCCGTCTTTGACAACCAGGTCGATGCCGTCCTTCTCGAAATCGTGCTCGACGGACCCGAGCTTGTCGCACACCATATCGATGTGGCCCTGCAGCATTACGGCGGGTTTGTCCTCGGCGCCTGCGGAGGCGGGCTTCTTGATAATCACGTTATATACGTCGTCCTGGTACACCCATAGGTCGCGGTCTTTGGCGAACGCCACCAGGTAATCGCTGATGCCCTTCTCATTGCCGGAGCCGCGCGGGATAGCGCTGATCTCCTCGAAGTAATGGAATAGCTTGGCTGGTTCGTAACCGGTGATCTTGTAGTCCATGGTGCCTCCTTGGAACAACGTCAGTGAATACTTCACATACGGTTTTGTATATTCCCAAAGATCAACGCGCCAAACCAGCACGCGCCCGCAGACGCTTCCGTGATGTCGCTAGACGGCGGCAGCGGAATCTCCTCGCGTACGTTGAAACCCCTGATTCCTCACAGTTTTAGGCCGTTTTCTGTGAGAAATCGACGGTATCAATGTTCCGACAGCCGCATGGGACGACCGCGCGCCAAAGGGGGACGTGCCCCTTTAGCGCGCTTTGGCGTGCATGTGCCACGATGAACGGACTACGTACGTGGATTGCGCGACTCGATGAGGTATACAACGAGTGCGCTCAAGACAAGCACGATTGCAATCGCTGCAAATAAAATGAGGTAGTTGACGTTCATCCACGGCTGGTCACTCGTATACACAATTGAGCCAAATTCCCCCGGTAACATCGCTCGCATCGAAGCCTGCGCCTGGACAATCGGAGCGATGGAATCCAATACGAGAGGATTGAAGATGATGACACCTCCGGGCAGCGTGATGACGCCGACTACTGACGTATACCACATGAGCAATGCATGCAGTAAAGGTGCCGCAACTGCAGGCAACGCATGCGGCCATGGATTACGGCGAGCACGTGCTGAGACGATTTGCACGATAAGAAAGACTGTCGCCACCAGGACGACCTCCATGTTGAACATAAGCATGTCGAAGGTCCGCAGATTCACCATGTACCAGGGCAGCCAGCCTCCCGGGGGTTTGCTGCCAACCCGGTACGCCAAGTGCGCGGCGAGCACCACGGCAAGCGCTACGAGCATCAGGGCGAAAAACCTCACGACGACGAGCGCCGTAGGCAGCCGCGGACACTCGGGCGCGACGCCGTCACAAAACGCGTTGATCGCCGCATCGAAGGACGACACGCTGGCGGTGCCCAGCAGCATTTCGACTGGATCGCCGCCCGAGGACTCGCACTCCGCCAGCATGAGCAGATTGTCGTGCAAGATGCCCTCGCGTTGAGCCGTGGTGAGGCCACGGCGGGTGAGCTCGGTCCGGATGCGCCGAATCGCGTTTTGCGCCGACTTGGATGCCAAGGCGCACTCGAGCTTTGCATTGCGCACACGCAGGGTGATGATGGTCTCACGCATGGGTCTTCCCCGCCTTCTCCTCGATACTCTCGCTCATTTCGAATGTTGGCCTGGACACGCTGCCGAGCGCTTTCCCAGCTGCGCTGCCGGGCTCCTCCCCCAGTACGCTCTCCACCACGTCGGACAGCTTCGCGAACTCCTCGGCGAACGCGTCGATCTCCGCCGCGCCCTCGGGCGTGATGCGGTAGTACTTGCGACGCGGGCCCATCTCGGACTCGCGGTACGTCGAGGAGATGAAGCCCTTCTTTTCCAGGCGCATGAGCAGCGGGTACAGAGTGCCCTCGGCAATACCCGAAAGCCCGCACGATGCAAGTGTGCCCACAAGCTCGTACCCGTAGGTCTCCCCTCGCCCGACAAGCGCCAGCACGCACCCCTCGAGCACGCCTTTCAACATCTGCGATGAGGTCATGGAGTGCCATCCTTCCCTTCGCTCCCGTATGTGCGAGGCATTCCAAACAACCGCTCGTACACCTCTCGCGCGCCCCCGCTCTCCGCATCGAGTGCAGCACGAATGAGCGAGCCGTCTTTGATGGCCAGCATGGTATCGCAGAGTTCGTCGAGGTTGGACAGAATATGCGATGAGAGTAAGATGCTCATTCCCTGCAACGCCAAGCGCTTCATGATGTACGTATTGAGTGCCACGTTACCAGGGTCCAATGCGTTCATGGGCTCGTCAAGCACCAGATAACGAACACCCGTACAGTACGCCACCGCAAGCGCCAACTGCTGCTTCATGCCCGAGGAATACGCGCGGACGGGCTTGTTGAGATAACCCGTAAGACCGCACAGCTCGATGAGCTTGCGCGTGTCCACCTTATCGGGCCACAGTGCTGCGGCGAGCTTGATATGGTCCGCCGCCGAAAGGTTGGGGTACAGCAGTCCTGCATCGCAGGGAACGTACAGCACCAGCCTGCGAAACGCCGCTTGCGCCGATGCAATGCCGTTGGCATGCACGCTTCCCGCACGTCGCGTCCCGCTCAACGCCACCATGGCCTCGAGCAACGTCGTCTTGCCCTTGCCATTCGGCGCTATGAGTCCCGTGATCGTGCCCGGGGGCAGCTCGCATGAGGCGTTGTCAATCACCACATGGGTTCCGTATGATAACAAGACTCCCTGGACGACCATGCCGCTACCGGACGAAGCGGGGCGGTGGGCATCCTTGCGAGCAAGCGCCCGGCCTCGCACAGCGACAGCGCCAAAGGCAATTGCAAGGGCCACGAACGCCCACCCCAACAGTACGACAGCCGCCAATCCAAGCGTAAGGCGCTCGTCGTTCAGCTGAACCTGATTGGGCCAATAGTTCGCACGACCCGCCACGTCCATAAAGTCGTTCAAATATGAAAGCGGATTGTATGGCGCGATTACCTCGAGCATGGCAGATTCATTATTCACGCTTTCGACGCCGGGGAGCGACCCCATCGCCATATACGCCTCGACCATCGGCCAAGCCAGGAGCAAGCAAACCGTCACAGGGGCGACAAACAAGATTCGCCTCGGCACGACACGGGCTATCGCATGAGTGAGAAGCGTGGAAAACATGGCCGCTAGAAGCAGCATTAGTAGGACACGGGGAACAATTTCTCCCACCGACCATTCGCGCACCGCTGTCTGGGCCTCGCCCAACACATTCACTACTGGATAACTCGCCTCGCCGAAACCATTGACGAGCATGGGGATAATGAACGAGGGAAGGGCGATAAGGATGATTGCGCCTACCGAGAGCACCGAGAGCACAAGGATCTGACCCGCCATCGCGGTAAAGCACCCCAAGGGAGCTTGAGCGAGCAGGCATCTGCCACTCACCGAGCGGTTGAGCAGTACCGCCAGCACAACCGAAGGCAACACCCACATGAGCAGGGGAAGCGAGCTGTATGCCGCAGCGAAATAGAACAACGCAGGAGCCTCGCGGTACGTTTCGAATATGCGCGAGTCTTCTTGCTGGGAGAGCAGGGTGAAGAACTGGTATTCCGACTCGAGACTCTTCTCGGTGGGGCCGATCAGATTGCCCGCCCTGAATGATTCGAGGTCACTCGCGAGAAGTTGGGCGCGTAGACGGGCGTACTCCGCCGGATCATCGGTCAGGCTCGCCCGCGTCATGAGGCTCAGTTCCTCTTTCATCTGCTCGCGGAACTCGGGCGGAGCGGAGTCGTACGCACCTTCCTCAATGCTCTTGCGCCTCTCTCGCAACGCGGTATCGAGCTGCTCCGCTCCCAGGAAGTAGCCCATCGTGTCGTCGCCTTTGATAAACGGAGCCGCCAACATGAGTTGGCACACCAGGATAACCAACCACAAAACAGGATTCTTCACCATGACTTTTACCAATGCCTGCATGTAACGCAACATGTGCACCACCGCCTTGAGCCGCTCTTCCGCAAAGCTACTTTGCCTTACTAGGTAGTAGCTACATAGTAACGCTAAGTAGCTTATGGCGGGCGCGAAACCGTTCACCGCTCGGCAGACGGCGAAGCGTATGGTCCGTTACCTGATACACTTATGCTATACGTATAGCGTCAGGAGGAGCCATGGAAGCGACAATGCAAATGAACACACGCCTAGCACGCTCGATAAAAGTCGGAGGCGACGCGGTCTTGAGCCAGTGCGGCTATAGCCCCAGCCAGGCCGTTCGGGCGCTTTGGACATATCTATGTGACCACCAGGATGTGCCCCCGTTTATGAAGGAGGCCGAGGCATGCGATATAGACGCAGACCGACAAAGGAAGCTATCTCTCATCCATGACGGCGCCGGCTTGGCAATCAGGGCCGCACGACAACACGGCTACACGGGTCCCACCGGCGACCTGTTAGGGGAAAAGACCTGGCATCAGCTGCGCGACGAGATGTACGACGACATGATCGGCGAGATGGAGGCCCGATGCGTGTATCCGGCAAAAACCTCAGCCTGATAATCGACACCAACGTGTGGATCGACTACTTCATGCGAAGCGAAGTCGACGCAGGCGCATCAGAGCGCTTGCTCGAGGCCGCCATCTTGAGCGAGACGACCCTGCTCGTTTGCCCCACCACCCTAAAGGACGTGTTCTACATCCTGCCGAGGCGATTTCGACAGCAGGATATGCGTGAGGGCAAAGCGGGCCCATCATACGAACCCGTCGCATGGGCATGCGTCGAGCGCATCCTTGAGCTCGCCACGCCAACGCCCCTCGGTCTTTTTGAATGCACCATGGCGCGGTCTCTGCGAGATAAGTTCGGAGACCTGGAGGACAATCTGGTTCTCGCATCGGGCGAATCCGCGCAAGCGGATTACATCGTCACGCGCGATGCCCCGCTGCTGCAACGCTTCCCCGAGGCATGCATCACCCCCGACCGAGCACTGGAGCTCATTTCATAGCGAAAGGCCGCTCGAGCAGCTCGAACGGCCTTTCACAAAATGGTGCAGTTGGGGTACGTCCCCAACTGCACCATTTCGTGCGAAAGAGGAGGGCGCACACCTTGCGTGCGGCGCCCGACGATTGAACCCGAAGGCGGGGTGCCCCGTGCGAAGCTAGGGTTTTCCAAGTGCCCGATATTGACGCGAAAGCGGGGGCGCGTACACCTTAGGGTGGCGCGCCCCCGCTTGAACGGCAAGATCGGGTGCCTGGGAAAGCCTAGTACAGCTTGGCGCCGGCGGGGATGCTGTCATCCACGATCAGCACGTTGAGGCGCTCGGGGGTCTCGTCGCCCTCTGCCTCGGCATGGACAGCGGAGATGATCATGCCGCAGCTCGGGATGCCCATCATCTTGCGCGGGGGCAGGTTGGTGATGGCGATGAGCGTCTTGCCGATCAGGTCCTCCGGCTCGTAGTAGTCGTGGATGCCGGACAGGATAGTGCGGTCGGTGCCGGTACCGTCGTCCAGGGTGAAGTTCAGCAGCTTCTTGGACTTGGGCACGGCGACGCAGTCCTTGACCTTCACGGCGCGGAAGTCGCTCTTGGCGAAGGTGTCGAAGTCGACGAAGTCCTCGAACAGCGGCTCGACGACCACCTTGGAGTAGTCGACCGTGGGCTTCATGGGTGTGAGGAACGGACTCGCGGCGCCCGCGGCCTCGGCCATCTGGGCGGCCTTGGCGGCAGCGGCGCCGGACTTGGAGCCCTTCTCGGGCTTCATGTGCGGGAACAGCAGGACGTCGCGGATGGACGTGGAGTTGGTAAGCAGCATGACCACGCGGTCGATGCCGATGCCGATGCCGCCCGCCGGGGGCATACCGTACTCGAGGGCGCGCACGTAATCCTCGTCGTACTCCATGGCCTCATCGTCGCCTCCGGCCTTCTCCTCCATCTGCGCGGCGAAGCGCTCGGCCTGATCGACCGGGTCGTTGAGCTCGGAGAACGCGTTGGCGTACTCGTGCGCGGCGATGAACAGCTCGAAGCGGTGCGTGAGACGCGGGTCGTCCTCGTGGCGCTTGGCCAGCGGGGACACCTCGACCGGGTAATCCACGACGAAGGTCGGGTTGATGAGGATGGCCTCGCCCAGCTCGTCGAAGAGCTCGGCGATGAGCTTACCGGCGGTCCACTCGGGCTTGTACTCGATGTCGTGCTCGTCGCAGGCGGCACGGAGCTCCTCGACGGGAGTGTCGATGGTGACCTCGCGGCCGAGGACCTCGGACACGACGTCGGTCATGGGGCGAGACGGCCACGGGGAGAACAAATCGATGGCCTGGCCCTGGTAGTCGATCATGCCCTCGAGGCCGATGGCGCGCGCGGCGGCCTTGATGACGCCCTCGGCGAGCTCCTTCATGCCCTCGAGATCGGAGTAGGCGCGGTAGGCCTCCATGGTGGTGAACTCAGGGTTGTGGGTGAGGTCCATGCCCTCGTTGCGGAAGATGCGGCCGATCTCGAACACGCGCTCGTAGCCGCCCACGAGCAGGCGCTTGAGGTGCAGCTCGGTGGCAATACGCAGGTAGTTCTCCTGGTTGAGCGCGTTGAAGTGCGTGATGAACGGCTTGGCGGTGGCGCCGCCTTGGATGGACTGCAGGATGGGGGTCTCGACCTCCATGTAGCCGTTGTCCTCCATGTAGCGACGGAACGCGGAGACGATGGCGGAGCGCTTGCGGAAGGTCTCGCGCACACCCTCGTTCACGATGAGGTCGACATAACGCTGGCGATACCTGGTTTCCTTGTCGGAGAGACCGTGGAACTTCTCGGGCAGCGGACGCACGGCCTTGGAGAGCAGCTGCGCCGTGCGCGGGGCGACGGAGAGCTCGCCGCGCTTGGTGCGGGTCACCTGGCCGGTCGCCTGGACGATATCGCCGAGGTCGAGCTCCTTCAGCACCTCCCAGGACTCCTCCTCCACATCGTTCACGCGGCAGAAAAGCTGGATATCGGCGGAGGGGTCGCGCACGACGATGAACATGATCTTGCCCTGGCCGCGCTTGGCGACCACGCGGCCGCCAATGGTGACGACCTCGGGAGCAAACTCCTCATTGGCAAGCCCCTCGTAGCGCTCGAGCAAATCGGCCGCGTGGTCGGTCACGCTGGAGTGCTCGGGATAGGGGTTCTTGCCGGCGGCGTACAGGGCGGCGCGGTCGGCGAGACGGCGGGCTCGCTCGTCATTCAGCGTGTTGACGGCCTCGGTGGCAACGAGGTTCTCGGCCATGCGAACAGCTCCTCTCATACGACGGAATCGGGTCCGTCGGACAGTGATGGTCAACGGGAGACGCGGACATCGTCCCCGCCATAAGCAACGTAAACGAAAACCGCCCCCAGCGCCATGAGGCGCCAGGGAGCGGAACGAGCGCTAGGGTTCTACCGGAAATACGGAGCGCGAACCCTAGCGCGTGATCTTGGCGATGGTGAAAACGCGCTTCTTGCCAGATGCAAGCACGACCTCAACGCTCTCGCCCTCGGCATGACCGATGATGGCACGGCCGACCGGAGACTCGTTGGAAATCTTGTGCTCAAGCACGTTGGTCTCGGTGGTACCGACGATGGTGAAGTCGGAGACCTCGCCGTCGCCGTCAATCAGCGTCACGATGCTGCCAATGGAGACGATCGCATTGGAGCCGGCGACGGCGTCCTGAGCGTTGGCGAGTGTGGCGCGAATCTCGGCGATACGGGCGGCGTTGCGGGCCTGGTCTTCCTTGGCCGCATCGTACTCGGCATTCTCGGAAAGGTCGCCGAACGCACGGGCCTCTTTGATGTGCTCGACGATCTCCTTGGCCTTCTCACCCTCGAGATAGGCGAGCTCCTCTTCGAGCTTCTTGCGGCCTTCGGCGGTCAGTACGATCTGGTTTGCATCCATGCGTCGAACTCCTCTTCTTATTGTGCAGAATAACAGCAAAGCGACCGGTGAACCCAAAGCGGGTCAACCGGCCGCGATCAACCCTTTTGCGAGCGGGTTACTCGGCGTCCTTGGCAGCGGCTTCCTTCTTGGCCTTGGCCTCGGCGAGCTGAGCCTCGAGCTGGGCGACCTCGTCGTCCTCCTCGACGACTTCGGCGTCCTCGGTGGTGGACTCCTCGCCAGACATGCCCTCACGGATGTTCTTGACGGTCTTGCCCAGGGACTTGCCGAGTTTAGGCAGGTTCTTGGGACCGAAGATCAGCAGGGCGACGATCAGGATGACAACCCACTCAAAACCTTTAGGGAACATACATTTCCTCCCAGAAACTTTCCGTTTGGCGTGAACGGCGAAACACCGTGCGCGTTACAGCTCGAATGAGTATAACCCGCCGCCATGGCTCTGCACAACATCCGCCTATTTTACACGGGCGATCGAGGCCCTTCGTAAGGACTCGGTAAACGGCTTCTAGACAATCTATGGGGCCTTGCACGCTTCTTGCCATATGCCAGCATTCGCAGAGCCCCTTACGCAACAGGGCCGCCCGAAGGCGACCCTGTAAAAATCGATGGTCGGGTTGACTGGATTTGAACCAGCGACCCCCGCGTCCCGAACGCGGTGCTCTACCAAGCTGAGCCACAACCCGAAGCTTCGCTATAGTATCAAAGCCTCGGATGAAAATCTAGCCCACAGCGATAATTGGTCCAGTTTTTTCCATCTTCGCAGCTTGCGCCCACCAACCATGCTCCTTCATGGCCGCGATGCCAATCTTTTCGGCCGCCATCTGCGTGTTGCACACGGCAAAGACGGTCGCGCCGGAACCGCAGACATCGACCGCGCGGACGTCGGGTTGCTCGCGCATCCAGTCCACGATCTCGCCGATCTGGGGGCACAGTTCGCGCGCGATCGGTGCAAGGTTGTTCGAGACATGCTCGAAGATGGCCTGTTCGTCGTGGGACCGCATCGCCTCGAGCATGGGCTCGAGCGGGCTGGCCGCAACGGGGGCCTCGTCGAATCGGCGGTATGCCTCGACCGTGGACACGCCACCCGTCATGGGTTTGACCAGAGCCACAGGAGTGCCGGTGAGCGGGCGGAACAACTCGCTCATGCGATCTCCGCGTCCATCCAGGTGGGCGGGTGGCCCGTAGAGGAAGAACGGCACATCGGCGCCGATGGAACGAGCCACGGCATCGATGCGTTCATCACGCGGGTCAACACCCCAATAGCGGCAGATACCCATGATAGTCGCAGCGGCGTCGGTGGACGGACCACCGAGTCCTGCGCGGATGGGAATATGCTTGTCAATGAGGATGGCGAAGTTCGGTTCGCGATCGAACGCCTTGCCCATCGCGACTGCGGCCTTGTAGGCGGTGTTGCTCTCCTGCGGAAAATCGGCCTCGGGCACCGTCTTGACCATGAGGCGATCGGACGGCGCGATGGCCAAGGTGTCCGTGAGGTCGAGCGTCGTCATGACCGTATCGACACGGTGGTAGCCGTCTTCGCCAGTGCCCTCATGAACCCCCAAGTACAGATTGATCTTGGCGGGCGCGGTGATAAGCATGAACCGGCCCTGCGGGGCTATGGTGCCCTGCGCACGAGCGGTTGCGCGATACGGGTCGAACGCCGGGTTGGGCACAGTGCCCGTCATTTGACCGGTCGCCGACATCTAGTGCTCCTCGAGCTGCGTGCCAAGCGGGGTGAAGATGTGCTCGCCGCTCTCGGGGTCGAACAGCTCGACCGTACCCGTGAGCACGTCGACGTACTGATACGACTGGCGGGACTTGCGACCACGACGCTCGTCGACCTCGATGATGAACACGGCAGGGTGCACGCCCTTGATGACGCCCATGCGCTCGATAACGCGGGTTCGGCCCATGTTGGCCTTAACCTTCACACGGTCGCCGACCATTCCAGCAAGCGCATCCTGAATCTCCGCGACGTGGTTAACTTCCAGCTCTTCCATGCTATAGCCTCCGTTGGGGCGCAAAAGTACAGATTGCACCCAAAATATACAAACGCTGGAAGTATAGCAGGGAGACGGCGTGTCCCTCAAGGTCACGCCGGCCATGGGCACAACATTGCCTATGGCACGGGGGAGATTGCCTATGACGTTCGTCCCTTTGGACTTGCGAAAAGGATGTTTTCCATAGGCAATCTCCCGGTGGGCATAGGCAATCCCGGCAATCGGTGTGCCGGGGTGGGTGTCGATTCGTCTTGCGAGTTACAGCTCGTTGGTGTCGAGGACGATGGTGAAGGGGCCGTCGTTGACGAGTTCCACCTGCATGTTGGCTCCAAAGCGGCCTGTCGCGACGTGCGGCACATCGGCTCGGGCGAGACTGACGAAGTACTCGTAGAGCTCCGTTGCTTGCGCCGGGGGCGCGGCCTCGGTGAAGGACGGGCGGCGGCCCTTTTTGCAGTTGGCGAACAGCGTGAACTGCGACACGACGAGAACCTCGCCCGCTACATCGTCGAGGGCGAGGTTGGTCTTGCCTTCCGCGTCATCGTTGATGCGCAGGGCAAAGATCTTGCCCCAGAGCTTCTCGGCAGTCTCACGCGTGTCGGCATGACCAACGCCGAGCAAGATGAGGTACCCGCGGCGTATGGACCCCACGAGCTCGCCGCCAATGCTCACACGGGCATGAGACACGCGCTGGACGACGGCGCGCACGTCAGCGGCCCTCCGCCGCGGCGTCGCCCGCCGAGCCGACGAGCTGGCGCGAGAGGTCCTGCAACGCGTGGAACCTATGGCTGATGGCGTTCTTCTCCTCTGGCATGAGCTCGGCCATGGTCTTGCCGGGCGTGTCGTCCGGCAGGAACAGCGGGTCGTAGCCGAAGCCGTGGTCACCGCGGCCCTCATGGCCGATAGTACCCTCGCAGGCTCCCGTGCCGGTGAGGACGGCACCCGAGGGCTCGATGAGGGCGATGACGCTCATGAACCGTGCGGTGCGCTCCACATCCGGCGTATCACCGAGATTCCTCAGGAGCTTGGCATTGTTCGCGGCATCGTCACCGTGAACGCCGGCATAGCGGGCGGAATAGACGCCAGGTTCTCCGTCGAGCGCATCGACCACGAGGCCGGAGTCGTCGGCGATAGCGGCGAGCCCCGTCGCCGCGACGGCGGCCTCGGCCTTGATGATGGCGTTCTCCACGAAGGTCGTCCCGTTCTCCTCCGGGTCCTCGAAGTCCCCGAGTTGTCCCAGGGCGACGAAGCGGACCTCGGGCAGGACCGCGCCCAGAATCGCCTCGATCTCCGTGAGCTTGTGGGCGTTGCCCGTCGCCACCACGATGGTGCGCTCGGAGTCGAGGGTATCGATGTCGATCTTATCCAGCGCCATGTGCGCCTCCTGTCCTCTCATGTGCTCTGTCGATTTACGTGCGCCCGGACGGGCGTCTGATGGGTCGAGTGGGAACCTGGGCGCCCCGCATTCCTCAGTCGCGGAAGGCCGTCACGTCGTTCTGCAGGTCGATGAGCTCCCGTATGCCGAGCTCCCCGAGGTCGATCAGCCGGTTGAGGCGCGCGCGGTCGAAAGGCGTCTGCTCTCCGGTGCCCTGGATCTCGATGATCTGACCGGAATCCGTGGCGACGAGGTTCATGTCGATCTCGGCATGGCTGTCCTCGGAATAATCGAGGTCGAGCAGCTCGCAGCCGTCCACGAGGCCCATGGAAACGGCGGCGACCTGGCCGGTGAGGGGTAGACGGGAGATCTTCCCCGCCTCCACCCAGGCCATGAGCGCGTCGTGGAGCGCGACCCAGGCGCCGGTGACGCTGGCCGTGCGCGTACCGCCATCGGCCTGAATAACGTCGCAGTCCACGGTGACGGTGCACTCCCCGAGGGCCTTCATGTTCACCACGGTGCGCAGGCTGCGGCCGATCAGGCGCTCGATCTCCATGGAGCGGCCCTTGCGGCTATTCGTCTCGCGACGAGTACGACGATTGGTGGACGCGGGAAGCATGGCGTACTCCGCAGTGACCCAACCCTGGCGGCTCGCCTTGCGCCAGCCGGGCACGCCCTCCTCGATCGTGGCGGCGCATAGCACCTTCGTATCGCCGAATTCAACCAGGCAGGAGCCCAGTGCGTTCTTCATGACGTCGCGGGTGAGATTGACGGGGCGCATCTCGTTTGCTGCGCGGCCGTATGAGCGGTCGATGAGCATGCGGTCCATGGATTTCGTTCCTTTCGATCTGAGCGCGCATGGCGCGACACGTACCTGTGAGTCGTATATGGGTTGGGGTCTCACCAAACGCGGGCAGCCGACTTCAGGCTGACGGGCGAACGGCACTCAACGTTCGCGGCCCGCCTCGGTCTTGCCCACGGGGCGGTCCCCGCAGCGGTCCCTACAGCCCGCGAAGCTCGTCGAGTGCGATATGCTCGATGCTCTTGAGCGGTTGACCGAAGATGAAGCTGCCGGCCGCGGCAAACTCGGCAATGTTGTCGGACGTGGTGGCAAAGCGATGCTCGGGACGGACGGGCTCCGGCGCCAGCTGGTCGCGGCGACGCAAGATGTCCTCGAGCTCACGCGTGGTCTCCTCCGCAGAGGACACAACGCGCACGCCCGGGCCGAGCGCATGACGAATGGGTCCTGCAAGCAGCGGGAAATGCGTGCAGCCCAAGACCACGGTATCCACCTTGGCCCCGCCATCGACAATCGGCGCCAACGTGCGCTCCACTTCCACGCGGTTCTCCGGCGTGTCGAAGATGTCGCCGTCTTGGAGCCAGCGCTCCTGCAGGTGGGCCCCGGTGGCAAGCTCACGCTCGACCATCTCGACGAAGCTGGGAGCGGGGCAGCCATACACGTCGACGCCCGCGTCCAAGTCCTGAATGGCGCGCGTATAGGCACCGGTACGCACGGTGAGCGGCGTGGCGAGCACGCCGACCTTGCGGGTGCGGGTCGAATTGATGGCGGCGCGCGCTCCGGGCGCGATCACGCCGATCACGGGTACGGGCAGGATCTGCTGTGCGATGCGCAGACCCGCCGCCGTCGCGGTGTTGCAGGCGATCACCATGATCTTGATGTCGCGCTCGGCCAGCCAGCGCCCCGCCTGGAGGACGAACGAGCGGACCTCCTCCTCGGAACGCACGCCATACGGGCAGCGCTTGGTGTCACCCACGTAATAGATCGATTCATGCGGCAGCGCCTCGGCGATGCAACGTGCCACCGTGAGCCCACCCAAACCGGAATCGAATACACCGATCGGTCGTTCGCTATCGAGCATCAAACGCTCTCCCCTCTTGCCGTGCCCACCGTGCGGAGCGGCACCGTGTGATATTTCGCCTGCGCGATACGGGGCAATCCCGCGTGGTCTTTCTACGCCTTAGCCGCCAGCAGGGCGTTCGCCATCGCGATCCAACCCTCGACGACTTTGCCGCGCGTGATGTAGACGTTGTCGTTCTCCTCGATGAGCGCGGGCGCAGCCGGGTCCTTGAGCGCATTTTCCACGCACACGAAGGTCCCCACGTAGGGGGCGGCGAGGAAGTCGGACTCGGAATCGCCGATGGCGAGGGTCTCGGAGCGGTCGATGCCGCACAGCTCGCAAAAGCGCTCGATGCCGCGGCCCTTGTTGAGGCCGGCGGGCATGATGTTGAAGGCGCGACCGGGACCGTCCTCGCCGAGGTCGAGGGTGGTGGGCTTGGACACGTGGGTGAGATAGCCGTTGTTGCCCCACACGAGACCGAGCCCGGCGACGTCGATCATCGCCTGTGCCTGATCGTCCGGCACCTCGCCGCGCATGCCGACGGTGACCTCGCGGTACTTGATGCCGTTGGCCATGTCGTTGTGGTACTCGATGCGCCCCGGCCAGCGATCGATGATGCCCTGGCACACGCCTGCCCGCTCGATGACCTGATGCGGTGTGAGGCCGCAATCGGGGTCGTAGGGCATGTCGCCGGTAAAGTACTCCCACCGGTTCGCCTTCAAGTCGAGCATGAGCAGGCCGCCCATCTCGCCGATGTAAGAGTTGAAACCGAGGATGCGGGAGTCCTCGTGCATCATCACGCGGGCACGGCCGGAACACGGGATGATCTCGATACCGGCGCGCTTGAGGGCGACGATGGCCTCGACGAGTGTGGTTGACGGGTTGCCGTCGTTGTCCGAGAGGGCGCAGGAGCCAGGCGCCAGCATAGTGGCGTCGAGGTCGGTGAAGACGTATTTCACGCGGGCGAGCTTGTCGTGCAGCCCACCCGTGGGTTCGCACGGCAGGACGGGATAGTTCGAGAGGTCGAAGTCGCTCATGGCAGCCTTTCTCGCGATGCAGGTTCGTCCTCACCATCATAAACAAAAATGCGAGGGCACTCTCTGCCCCCGCGTTCAAAAACATGGGTGGGCGATGAGGGATTCGCCGGGCGGCTGGCGCCGCCCTCCTCCCGCCGCGGCGCTCGCGCGCCTTGCGGGCTGCGCTGGAAAACGGCTCGCGCCGTTTCCTCAGCTCCGCACCCCGAACGGGGTTCGAATCCACGCAATTCAAACGAAAACGCGGGGGCGCCGTGACCCCCGCGTTGACGTTCTATGGTGGGCGATGAGGGATTCGCCGGGCGGCTGGCGCCGCCCTCCTCCCGCCGCGGCGCTCGCGCGCCTTGCGGGCTGCGCTGGAAAACGGCTCGCGCCGTTTCCTCAGCTCCGCACCCCGAACGGGGTTCGAATCCACGCAATTCAAACGAAAACGCGGGGGCGCCGTGACCCCCGCGTTGACGTTCTATGGTGGGCGATGAGGGATTCGAACCCCCAGCCTTGTGCGTGTAAAGCACCTGCGCTAACCGTTGCGCCAATCGCCCGTGGGTGAACAGTATAGCGGCAACTAGGCCAAAACGCGAGTGAGAGCGGAAATGAGCCGGTCGATATCCGCAGTACCGCAGATGAGCGGGGGTAGGAACCGCAGCGTATGCGGGCCCGTAGCGTTGATCACGAAGCCCTCCGCGAGCATCGCCGCCACCACATCATGGGCATCTCCCACATCCTCGGCGATATCGCAGCCCACCATGAGGCCGATGCCACGCACCTCGCGAACCGCATCCAAGCTGCCAAGACGCTCCGCAAAATAGGCTCCCACCTCGGCGGCGCGGTCGTCATATGCGCCGAGCGTGAGTTCGCAAAGCACGGCTGCCGCCGCCGCAACTGCCAAGCAGCTCCCGCCGAACGTCGACCCGTGGTCGCCGGGACGGAACACGTCGGCAATCTCCTTCTTGGCCACACACGCCCCCGCCGGAACGCCGCCGGCGATACCCTTTGCCAGGCTCATGATGTCGGGCTCTACCCCGAGAACCTGGAACGCAAACGGTTTGCCGGAGCGGAAGATGCCCGTCTGGACCTCATCGGCAATGAGCAGCGCTCCATGCTCATGCGCCACGTCGCGCGCTGCCTCCATGAACTCGCGCGTGAGCGGATGCACGCCGCTCTCCCCCTGGATGGGTTCGAGCATGACGGCGCAGATCTCATCGCCCAGGGCATCGAAGATGGCCCTCAGCTCATCAACGTCGTTCGGCGTGCACGCCGCAAAGCCGCCCGGCAACGGCCGGAAGCTATCCTGCAGCCAATCTTGCATGGTCGCCGCGATGGTCTCGAGCGTGCGCCCGTGAAAACCGCCGCGCAGGCACACGATCGTGTTACCGCCGTTGCCGACACGCTTGGCGTACAGGCGAGCGAGCTTCATCGAACCCTCATTTGCCTCCGCACCCGAGTTCGCAAAGAATGTCTTCCACACCTGCTCGCCCTCCGCCGGGGCAGACGCGGCGCGCACCGCCTCCTCATCACCTGCATCCATGGCATGAGCCAATGCCCGCGCACCCTCCACATCGCCGTTGGCAAGCTTGGAGATGAGCGCCGCCACCTCGCCTCGATGCTCGATATAGAAGTAGTTCGACACGTGCGCCAGCCGATCCGCCTGCTCCCCCACGGCACGCGAAACCGCCGGGTGCCCATGACCCAGGCAGCACACGCCGATTCCCGCGAGAAAATCAAGGTACTCGCGTCCCGCGTCGTCGACGAGCGTCATGCCGTGACCGCCGACGAACTCTACCTCCGACCTGCCGAAGGTGTGCATTACATATGAAGACTCGAGCGTCTGTTGAGCCGCAAGCGACATACGCCTCCCCTTTCTCGTTTAGCTGTTCTCGGTCAAGCGCGCGGAAAACGCGTCAAGCGGTGCTGGCGAAGACGGCGCGCAGGCCTCGGCGTCATACGCCGACGGATCGGGATGGCGGTCGTATTCGTAGGCATTGCGGGACGCGTGAATCACCGTGCCGATGCCCGCGTCGGTGAGCAGCTCCAGCAGCAGCGAATGCGGCATGGTCCCGTTGATGATGTGGGCGCGCAGCACGCCGCCGGCGAGGGCGGCGATGCAGCTCTCGAGCTTGGGGATCATGCCCGCGTCGATCGCACCGTCCTTCAACATGGCGCGCGTCTCGTCGACCGTGAGGTTCGATATGAGGGAGGACTTATCGGAAAAGTCCTCGTACAGGCCGTCGACGTCCGTGAGGAAGATCACCTTGTGGGCGCCAAGCGCAGCGGCTATGTGCCCTGCGGCGACATCGGCGTTGATGTTGTAAAAACCGCCGTCCTCGCCAACGCCCACGGTCGCGACGACGGGAATGTAGTCGTTCTCGACCAGGTTGTTAAGGTAGCCGCCGTTGATGCGGACAATGCGCCCCACACGGCCCAACTCGGGCGCGAGCTGCTCGGCCACAATCGTTCCCGCATCGGAGCCCGACACGCCCACGGCAAGATTGCCGTGCTGGTTGACCGCCGACACGAGCTGTCCGTTTACCTTTCCCACGAGCACCTCGCGCACGAGCTCCATCGCCTCATTGCTCGTAACGCGCTGGCCGCCGCGGAACTCCACGGGGATCTCGTGCCGCTTGAGCGCGGCGTTGATATCCTTACCACCGCCGTGGACGATGACCGGCTTCATCCCCATGATCTTGAGCAGCACGATGTCGCTCATCACATCGGCACGCAGGCGCTCGTCCACCATCGCGGCGCCGCCGTACTTGATGACGACCGTCTTGCCCGTCAGGTTCTTCATCCAAGGCAGCGCCTCGAAGAGCAGCTGCGCGGTCTCCTCGCTTGAAAGCGAGGTCCTGCTGTCGCGTGCGTATTTCATGACTTGCTCCTAGGAACGGTAATCGGCGTTGATGGACACGTATTCGTGCGTGAGGTCGCAGGTCCACACCGTCGTGGAGCACGTGCCCGCGCCCAGGTTGGCCTCGATGACGATCTCGGGCTCCTCGAATCGTCGCAGGGCCTCGGCCTCATCGAAGGGCACGGTGAGGCCGGCACGACACACGGGCATCCCCATGATGTCGATGTCGACCCGGCTCTGATCGAACGGCACCCCGCATTTGCCAAGGGCCGCCGCAATGCGCCCCCAGTTGCAATCGTGACCGGCGATCGCAGTCTTGACCAGCGGCGAATTGGCAACGGAACGGGCGGCGGTATCGGCATCGGCTTTGGTAGCGGCACCGTGAACGTTCACGGTCACGAGCTTCGAGGCACCCTCGCCGTCCGCGGCGATTGCACGGGCAAGGTTCTCGCACACGGCATGGACCGCTTGGCACAGCTCGGCGTAGGCCGGCGTCCCCTGCTCGATGAGCGCAACGCCCGGTGCCGCGTCACCCGAGGCGAATATCACACACGTGTCGTTGGTGGAGCTGTCCGAATCGACGGTCACCTTGTTGAATGTCACACGCACCTGCGAGAGCAAGATCTCGTGCAGGGCGGCGGGCTGAACGGGGGCGTCGGTGGTGATGACGGCGATCATGGTCGCCATGTTCGGCATGATCATGCCCGAGCCCTTGCACATACCGCCCACAGTGAACGCGCAGCCCTCAAAACCCGGCGCCGTGCTCTCGTACGCAACCGCGTACTCCTTGGCATGCGTATCAGTCGTCATGATCGCGCGGGCCGCATCATGGGCGCCCTCGCGCGAAAGCGCCGCCGCCGCTTGCGGGACCCCTTGCTCGAAGGGCTCGATATCGAGGGGGACACCGATGACCCCCGTCGAGGCGACAAGCACCTCACCTGCCTTGCAACCTAGGGCATCCGCGACGACGCCACAGGTCTCCCGTGCGATGGCGAGACCGGGCTCCCCCGTCGCAGCGTTGGCGTTACCGGAGTTGATGACCACAGCGCGCATCGTGCCATATCCGTGCTCGATTCCGCCGAGCTGCTCGCGGCTCACCTGCACGGGGGCTGCGCAGAACCGGTTGGTGGTAAAGACGCCGGCTGCGGCAACGGGGCGGTCGGCGACCACGAGCGCAAGGTCGGCGCGGCCCGGGTTCTTTCGAAAACCGGCATGGACGCCGGCGGCGGTGAAGCCCTGCGCACTCGTCACGCCGCCCCGAGCGATGGGGCGCAACGATACGGCGGAAGATGTCGAGGTCGTGTTGAAGGTCGTGTTCATAATGCATCCCTTAGGACTCGTTTTGGCTAGACTGGCATGGCGACAAGCGGCAAACCTCGTCGCTCCTCGAGCCCAAAGACGATATTGGCGCACTGCACAGCTTGACCGGCAGCCCCCTTGCACAAGTTGTCGATGGCTCCCGTTGCCACCAGCACTCCCGTGCGCGGGTCCACGGCGAGGCCGATCTGGCACCGGCACGTGCCCGCCACTGAGGCAGTTCGCGGCATGGCGCCCGCATCGAGCACGGTGACAAGGGGCGCATCCTCGTAAAACGAGCGGTACGCCTCGACGGCCTCCTCAACATCCATAGCTGCCGCCTCCTGCGTGAGCCTCAGCGTCACGGTGGACAGCAGTCCGCGTTTGAGCGGCGCGAGGTGCGGCGTGAACACCACACGGTCTTTCGCCTGCAAGATCTGCTCGATCTCCGGCGTGTGACGGTGTTTGCACACACCATATGCCTCGACATTTTCATCGGCCGAACAATAATGCGTGCGGGCGTTGCAGCCCTTTCCCGCGCCCGTCACGCCAGAGACGGCATCCACCACCACAATCGTATCCTCGCGGCACCAGCCCATGCGCAACGCCGGAGCAGCCGCCAGCGACGTGGCCGTGGGATAGCACCCCGCGCATGCCACCAGGGCTGGCTCCCCCGTCTCCAAACTGGCACGGGCATCGGCGAGATCTTTGGCGAACAGCTCCGGAAGCCCGAATGCGCGCCCTGCGAGCAGTTCGGGCGAGGCGTGCGGGACCCCATACCATTCCTCGTAGACCTCCGCGCTCGCCAGCCGGTAATCCGCGGACAAGTCGAACACCGAGACGCCGTGCGCCAAGAGGCTGGGCGCCATCCCCATGGCTGCGGTATGCGGGACGGCAAGGAACACCGCATCGAGGGCCATCAGCGCGGGATCGTCATGGCTGGTGAACACGAGGTCCGTCTCTCCCGTAAACGCGGGGTAGATGTCCGCGAGCCGCACACCGGCATCGGCGTTGGACGTTATCGCCTTGAGCTCGAAATCCGGGTGTGCGAGGAGCAAGCGGACGAGCTCCGCCCCGGCGTACCCCGCTGCGCCAACGACTCCTACCTGATACGCCATGTGTTCCGCCCTTCTGCCATGTATACGCTGCGATGCAGCTCCGCCCGCCGGACCCGGGGCCGTGCGTCGCTCCCGGGGCCGTTGCCGAGCCCTGGTCCGCTGCCGCTTCCGGGACCGTTGTCCGACCCGAGGCCGTTCGTCGCTTCCATATGCATTGCCCATCAAAACATTTGCAATATTGCGAAAGTTTGACAGTAAATATTATCATTTCTGATTGATTCATTCACTTTTATACATTCGTAACAAAGCCGACACGCGCGCTTCGAAACGCGAGCTCCGAAACGAGGGTCCCGATTTCAAACCCCTGATAAATCACATTATCAAGCTGCTTTCTGTGAGAAATCAACGGTTTGAAATGACGCCACAATTTCAAACCGTTGGTAAATCACATTACCAAGCCTCAAAATGTGAAAAATCATGGGTTTGAAATCGTCCCCGCTGTTTCAATTCGCCATATCAGCGCGATGTCCCGCCGCGCACAACACCTTGTCGTGACGCCCGGTCGACGTAATCCCGTCGAGGAACGCCCGCCGTCGTCAACAGGTTCTCGAAGTACTCGACGTTGTAGACCTCCTCCATGGAGAACCGAATCACCGTTGCATTGGCCATGTTGATATGCGCCTCCCGACGGCGCTCCTTCGCCATGGCATGAATCACCGCATCGATATCGCCGGCATTCGCCGCTCTCGCCCGGTACTTCTCCAGCCCGTCCAGCTCGCCGATGATCCAGTGGCCGTTGCTCAAGCACCAGCCAAAGTCACCGTACTTCGGGTTGTCCGGTTCCATGGGGTCGATTATTTCCACCTGCAATTCAGGCGGCTGGAAACCGAGCTCGATCATCGTGGCGCGCGCGATGGACTCTCCTCCGTTCTCACTTCTCCCATCCGCCCACAACAGCGTCTCGCGTGCCTGGCGAACACCCCGTTTACGGAAGCCATCCTCCGCCAGCCACTGACTCAGCTCTTCCTCACTTGTCATCCCCCAATGCAATGCGGAGTCGACAATCGCCAGACCCTCTTTAAACGGCGCCGCGCAGAGGCAATCGATAAGAGTCCTCCGAAAGGACGTCACCTGCACTCCCATGACCTTGACGACGTCGCCATCGCGTAGCGCCCACGTGTGGCGCGCGATTGGACTTGCAGGGCTGTTTGGGAGCGCCGACACCACGTGCGCCTTGTCGAGCAGCCGGTTCGGAACCTGCAATCCGTGCACCATCGCAGCGGAATACAGGCAGAATATCCATTCCGGGTGCGTTTTGCCCAAAGTGCGGACGAGCTTGTAGGAACGCACGCGCGGCGGGGCAGACCCATACGCCGCGGTCCGTGCGAAGATGCCTCGACAGGGGCAGGTCACTTCGCCTGCCGCGCGAAGCCGATGCAGCAAGGCCTCTTCTGCGTGGCACTCCGGCATCAGCCACAGTCCCTTCCGGTCACACCGGTCGAACTTATCCAAAACTCGCTGTTTTGCGTCCCCCATATGTCGTCCCGTCATCCGCACACCTCGGAACCTCTACGGTATCAATGAGACGACGGAATGAGTCTTGCACGTGGTTGGGGATTATCTGACACCCAGCTCAGCGCCACAGCCGATGCATTTTTATCCATGGGCGGTGGCAATTCATCGGCCAACGGTCGGGTCAAAGGTCGAAATCGCATCATCAGAGCTCGACTTGCGTCACATTGAAAGTTCTTTCGACCGTCTGTACCCCCAATATGGCCGTACGACCTATTCGGGGCTTGACAAATCGATCAAACCCTCCTTGGCCGCCCGCTCGTCCTGCTGGATTGTGAGGAAACACGGGTTTGAAATGAGCGCGTTCATTTCAAACCCGTGATAAATCACATTACCAAGGCCGTTTATGTGAGAAATCAATGGTTTGAAATAATGCACTCGTTTCAAACCCACGTTTCTTCGCGTCGTCGAGTGAAGGAGGCCGGGGGCCGACCAACAGCGGCATCGGCCGGGACGCAAGCGCGGAAATCGGGCGATCGTAAGAACAAGCATCAAAAAAACCGCCCTGGGACAGTTCAAAACTGCCCAGGGCGGCTCATGTGTGCGATGACATCGCACGTGCACGCCGCGAATCACGCAGCGCGCACGCCAAGGGAGACTAGAACGTGACCGGGGTATCCGTGTAGACGCACTCGAGCAGCTGCTCCATCTCCTCCTGCGTGGGGATACGCGGGTTGGAACCGGTGCAGGCATCGAGGATGGCGTTGGCGGCAACCTCGGACTTCTTAGCCTCGAACTCATCGTAGTCGATGATGGACTCATCGGCCTTCACGCCGTACTGGCCGTAGTTCTTGATACCCTGCGGAATGTCGAGAGCGTCGTTGAGGTCGCGGATCTTCTGGACAAGGGCCTCCACGAGCTCGTCCTCGGTCTCACCCTCGAGATGCAGGATGTCCTTGGCGATGAAGGCGTAGCGGCTCTTGGCGCGCTCGTCCTTCGCGTTGAACTGGATGACCTTGCCGAGGTACATGGCGTTGGCGCAACCGTGGATGATGTGGTCCCCGGAGAATGCGGCGCCGGTCTTGTGGGCCATGGAGTGGACGATGCCAAGCAGGCCGGAGGAGAAGGCGATGCCGGCGATGCACTGGGCGTCGTGCATGTGGGCGCGGGCCTCATGGTCGCCCTGGTAGGACTTGGGCAGCCACTCGACGATCTCGCGGATGGCGTGCAGCGCGTTGCCGTCGGTGTACATGGAGCCGGCGGTGGAGACGTAGGCCTCGATGGCATGGGTCAGCGCGTCCATGCCGGTGTGGGCACAGAGCTTGGCCGGCATGGTGTAGGTGAGCTCGGGGTCGACGATGGCGACATCGGGCGTGATGTTGAAGTCGGCCAGCGGGTACTTGATGCCCTTCTCGTAGTCGGTGATGACGGAGAACGCGGTGACCTCGGTCGCGGTGCCGGAGGTGGAGGCGATGGCGCAGAACTTGGCCTTGGTGCGGAGCTCGGGGAAGGAGAAGGGCACGACGGCCTGCTCGAAGGTCTCCTCCGGGTACTCGTAGAACAGCCACATGGCCTTGGCGGCGTCGATCGGGGAACCGCCGCCGATGCCGATAATCCAGTCGGGCTGGAAGGCCTCCATGGCCTTGGCGCCCTTCATGACCGTCTCGACGGACGGGTCGGACTCGACGCCCTCGAAGATCTCGACCTCGAAACCGGCCTCCTTAAGGTCCGCCTCGACGTCCTGCAAAAAGCCGCCACGGCGCATGGAGCCGCCGCCAGTCACGATCATGGCTTTGGAGCCCTTGAGGTTCTTGACCTCGTGGCGAGCACCCTCACCAAAATACAGGTCGCGAGGATTGGTGAAACGTCCCATTACTTACCTCCCATTTCGCGGAATCAACCGCGTTTGCGCGGGGCACCGTTAGCCCCACATGGACTATGCCCGCAGATCGACCGGTTTCACCGCTCGGGCCCAAACAGGTGCCCGAGGGGGCGCCCCCCGCGGATTCCCGAGTGCCTAACGAGAGCGTGGTAAATCGTTCAATCACAGACGCTCACATCATATCGCGTGCGCCCATCCGACTAGGTTCGAAATCTGTTAGGCTTCTTGCATACTTCGCCCTCTTAGCAGCAGGTCGCGAAAGGGAACGTGTATGAAAACGCGCATCAAAACGGGGGATATCCTCCTTTTTACTGGTCTTTTGCTGGCAGCCGTCATAGGTGGAATCTGGTGGTTGGCAAACTCCGCAAACGCTGGCGATTTTTCGGCGAGCGGCGCGCTCGTGGTTACCCAGACCAAAGAGGGCTTCCGCCGCACCGACCCGCTCTCCACGGAGACGACATATGTGGTCGAAACGCCCGGGACGGGAACGGGGCCCGATGCGCACGAAGGCCTCAACACCATTCGCATCGCGAACGGCACCGTAAAGGTCGAGAGCGCCAACTGCAACAACCAGGTCTGTGTCGAGCATGACCCCATTGCGGGCGTTGGAGAAGAAATCGTATGCCTTCCCCACGGACTCGTCGTCGAAATCGTTCAAGACGAGTCACAGGCGACCGTCCTTCATTGACGCGTCAACGTCCTGCAAGCCAATGGCGTGAGCCCAAAGGGACGCACGCCATGGGCAAGAAGAAAACGGCTACACTAGTTCGATAACGAATAAGAGCCGTACGTGCGGATATATACCTCGGGCCCCGGAGCCACGTCCCGCGACCATCACGAACGACCAGGCCCACGCCACCAGTCAACCGGAAAGGAGAGACCCATGGCATTCGACCCCATCCAGGAGGACTGCCTTCGCCTCATCCTCGCCAATATGGAACGCGAAGGCGTTCAGCTCCTCCAAGACCCCTTGTACATCGATCGTGCCTCCGAGGCGTTCCAAAACGACCCCTCGTCGCTCATCCACACCGATCGTGAGCGCTCGTTTCACTTGGTATCCAAGGCAACGGAGGTCGTCGACTACCGTGCGCCGTTCGCACCGACCGAACAGGACGCCGAGGCGCAGTTCGACATTGCGGAGAACTACCTGCGCGAGGCGACCGAGCTCGACCCGCGCAATTGGGATGCCCAGCGCATGCTCGCCACCCTGCAATCGGAATCGGACGACGAACTCATCTCCTATCTGCTCGACCATCGCGCAGATGTCGAACGCGACGTCGAGCACCTCCTCGAGGACGCATCGAACCCCTACGAAGAGGAGTTCGCGCGCGATTTGGGGCAGCGGCCCCTCCAACGCTGGATTGCCATGCTCGCCTCGCGGCTGTTCATCGCCGGGCAGTACCGCATGGCCCTCATGTGCGCCGAGGAGGGCCTGAGAGCCTACCCACTCGACATGGCGGGCATTCGCCACACCGGCATGCTCGCGCTCGCCAAGCTCGAGGTGGCGCCCGAGGAACTCAAACGCTACCGTTCGCGCCATGCAGCCGCCTATCAACTTGCGGGCAAGAGCGCCTCGCGCCGCACACAACCCGGCGGCCACGCACCGGACGCGTGGAGCCTTATCGCGCAGATGAGCCTGGCATACCGCTCCTTCGACATGGCAGGGGCCACGACGGCGTTGCGAACGCTCATGCGCGTGTACCCTCGCAGTGCCCAATCCCTCTACTTCCAGGCAGAATTCCCCGACGGCGTGTTCTCGCGCGTGAATGTGCAACCCGGCAGCGAGGATGAGCTGGTGCTGGCCCTCTCGGAGGCGACGCCGCTCCTGCAAGAAGGGATGGGCACGCCCGATTCGGCGAGCTTTGCGTTGTGGATCGCCGAACACGACCTGGTGCAGCGTTCCCTCGACGCACGCGACCCGCTCCCCCACACCGAGACGCGCGGCAACGCACCCGGAGGCGAGAACTGATGAATCCACGTGCATACGTTCCCGCGTACCTTGAACATCGCTACGCCCTCGCCCATCCCGAGCTCACGAACGCGGCGCGCGAACTCGTTCACGAACAGATCGAGCGCGATCCCGATCGCTATGCAACCGATGACGGCGCGCGGGCCCTCGTGTCGTACACGCGCGTGCAGGAGGAGCTCCTCGACGGGTTGCTCCGCATGGAGGACCTGCCCGACGGAGATTTCGAACGCGACCGCAGCGCGCTCTTCGAGCGTGCCCGCGCCCAGCTCGCGGCGATCATGCGAACGGACCCCCACTGCGTCGACGCGAGGCTCGTCGCCATACAGCTCGCCGAGGTGCCCCTCGATGCCTGCCTGGGCGATATGCTCCAGCTCGAACGTGAAACTCGGGAGAGACTCGTGATGTCCCGTCCGGGATTCGACCCCGATATCGAGGGGCTATGGCGTGAAAGCGCACTCGCGGCAAGCGAGGATGCCGGGGAGCTCACCGCACGCGACCCCGAGGTCATCGGCTGGCTTCACACCGTTGAGGCGCTCGCCCAAGGATGCATCTTCACAGCCCGCTACCGCGCCGCCGCCTCGTACGCCCGCACGGTGATGCGCGCGCACGGCTACCCCAACCTCGCCGTGGGCACGCTCTTCCTCGCACTCGCGCGTCTGGAGGACGAAGACGGGTTCTTCGCGGCTGCGCGCGATGCGGGTGAGGGCGCCGAGGACCTGCCGTGGTTCCTCTTGGGACGCACCATCTTGCTCTACAAGCTCGGACAGCGTCGCAGCGCGCGCCGTGCGCTCCGTGATTTCGCGGCGCGCTGCGACGGCGGGGCGTTCTTCCTCATCAACCCGACCTACCACGACCCGTACCTGCCCGTGCGGCCCGCGGCCCTCGAGGCATGGGACTTGTCGCACCAAGCCGTGTGGGAGGCCGACGGCATCATCGCCGACACGCCCGATTTCGCCGCATGGGCGGAGGGCGTCGAGGGAATCCGAGAGCGTGCCGAGGAGTTCGCGTTACGGCATGGGTTCTAGCCCCCATGCGCGCCGGGCACCGGGCCATCCGTGATACGCTTATCGGGTTGCCAATCGATTCCGGAGGAACCGCCCGTGCAGGATTTTTCGCTCAAGCACCGCGTCACCGTGCACTACACCGGCTCATTTGAGGACGGCGAGGTCTTCGATACCACCGAGGGCCGCACGCCGCTCACATATGTCGAGGGAAACCACGAGGTCGTCCCAGGCTTCGAGGTCGCGGTGCTCGGCATGGAGCCCGGCGAGAAGAAGACCGTGACCCTTGCGCCCAGGGACGCCTACGGTGAGCACGACCCGCGCCTTCTGTACGTCATGCCCACGATCGAGATTCCAAACTATGAGGAACTGGTACCCGGGCAACTCATCTACCTCATGAACGGCGAGGGCTACCAGCAACTCGCACGCGTGATGCGCGTGGCCGACGACGGCGACACGCTGTTTGACTTCAACCATCCCATGGCCGGGCACACCCTCACCTTCGAACTCTCGCTCGTGAGCCGTGAGCCCTATACCGATGAGGAGGCGTAGACCATGGTGACGTCCCATCCCATCCGGCGCGGCGTGGCGTGCCCGGGTTGCCCCCACCGCGCGGCATACGTGGCATGTAGGGAGGCACTTGGGCGTGGACGCGCCCGCGTTATCTGCGGCGACGCAGGCTGCGCCGCCGTTGGCTCCATGCACCCGGCCGCCTGCACGTGCGTAGGCGGCGAAGAGGCGCTGCTCGACCGCTACAAGGTGCCTGTGCCCCAGGGCGGTACACCGCAGGAACCCTCCTGCGAGGCGTGCATCCACTTCGTGCCCGACGCCGCGCTCGCCCGTGATGACGAATCAGCCGAACTCGCGGGGCTTTCCGCAGAGGGACGGGTCACCATCCTTGCCGTGCTCGCATCCAGCCGCGCATTCCTCACGCGTGAGGCCATCGAAGGACTGGCGGAACGTGCCCTCGCCCTGGGTTGCGGCGACGCCGTGATCGTGGATCCGTTCGACAGCCAACGCGCCGCGGGCGTTCTCTGCGGTGCCTTGGCGCGCCCCGGCGTCCACGCCGTGGTGTTCGCCTCGCCCTGCGCCCAAATCCAGCGCGGCGAATACGAGGCGGAGCCCGCCGAGATCGATGCATACGCCTGCATGAGCTGCCACCGCTGCCAGCAAATCACCGGCTGCCCGGCGATTAGCTTTGAGCCGCCCGTGTTCCGCATCGACGCAGATGCCTGCGCCGGATGCGATCTGTGCGTCGAGTGCTGCCGCACACACGTCATCTACTCCCCGCGCAGCCGCATGACACCCGAGGAGCGCAGCCGCGCCCGATACGCAGCTGCCAGCCAGTAAGCCCGTCGTTCTCCCCGGCCCTCCACCATGGAAGGCGGGAGCGAACGCCAGGCACATGACATCCCCATCACGATAGGAGCTCTCATGAGCATCAGATCGAACATCGCAACCGTCACCGCCGACCTTGCCCGCTGGGGGCTCCGCTCCGTCCTCCATCGTAACGGCGGTGCACTGCCCGGCAAGCTCGCCCTTTCCATCGACCCCGAACTCGTCGCCGATCTTGCCGGCCTCCTGGACGCAAGCGTGGTCATCACCGGCACGAACGGCAAGACCACCACGACGAACCTCATAGCCGATGCCGTGGCGGCGAGCGGAGCCGTCTGCGTGTGCAACCGAGCGGGAAACAACATGGAGACCGGTATCACGGGCACCCTGCTCGAGGCGAACTCCAATCGACGTCGAACCGCCGGCAAGCGCCGCGTGGGCGTGTTCGAGTGCGACGAGCTGTACACCGTGCGCATCCTGCCGCGCCTCAAGCCCACGTATTTCGTCTTGCTCAACCTGTTCCGCGACCAGCTCGACCGCTATGGGGAGATCGACCATACCCAGGACGTCATCGCGCAGGCGCTCGCCTTGTCGCCAACGACCACGCTGATCTTCAATGCCGACGACCCGCTGTGCGCCTCCATCGCCGACCGCGTGCCCAATCCCTCGCTTCCCTTTGGGCTCGATGGCCCCACCGGCGGCGAGGCCTCGCACATCGCCGAGTCGCGCTTCTGCGCCCACTGCAACGCCCCACTCGAATACGACTACATCCAATACGGTCAGCTGGGCTCCTACCACTGCCCCGCCTGTGGCTGGAGGCGCCCCGACCTCGCCTCGGGGGCCTCGAACGTGCACCTCACCAGCACCGGTTATTCCTTCGAATTGAAGGCGCAGCAAGACGGGTCCTCGCAGACCGCGCCCCTCTCCACCAGATACAACGGCCTGTACATGGTCTACAACATCACCGCCGCTTGGACCGCCGCCTGGGTCCTCGACGCGCTCGACGGCGATTCCAGCCGCTTCCAGGGCGTCCTCGACACTTATGTGCCCACCGGAG
This sequence comes from Collinsella sp., assembly GCF_052346665.1. Taxonomy (NCBI): domain Bacteria; kingdom Bacillati; phylum Actinomycetota; class Coriobacteriia; order Coriobacteriales; family Coriobacteriaceae; genus Collinsella; species Collinsella sp. Next base: position 16,511 of record NZ_DAWDUX010000005.1, on the reverse strand, counting down.
GGCGCATGACGCGTTGGCAGGCGAAGGGGCGCATCGTCGCGACCGACCTGGCCAAGAATCCCGTGGGCTTCGATCGTCAGATCCAGCAGGTCAAGGCCTCGGGCGGCAAACTCATGGCCTTCTACCTCAACGACGCAGATGCGGACGGACGCGACGTCTCGTGGATTTGGGACGTTGACTTCGAATGTCTGAGCGCTCCCGGCGTACATGCCTTTGCGGGCGGATCGCGCGCGCACGACCTGCAGGTTCGCCTCAAGTACGCCGGCATCGACGCCTCGCTCGTTAATAGCATCGGCGATGTCATCGATACCTTGGCGGGCGAGGATGTCGGCGAGGTCCTTCATGCCGTTGCCAACTACACCGCGTTCCCCCCAATCGTCAAGGAGCTCGAGGGGCTCGGGGACGTCGTGACCGGCGATGCGAAAACCGTGTCCATCGATGTAACGGCCATCCACGATGACGACGACACCCAGCACTCGGACAAGATGCTCGACCTGGGCCGTCCGTTGCGCATCGTCCACCTCTATCCCGACGCCTTGAACCTGTACGGCGATGGCGGCAATGCCATCATCCTCGAACGCCGCTGCAGGTGGCGGGGCATTCCCGTCGAGGTTGACGACGTGCACATGGGCGATGTGCTCGACCTGTCCACGGCGGACATCGTGCTCATAGGCGGCGGTGCCGACCGCGACCAGCTCGCCGTTGCCAACGAGCTGCGCCACCAGCGCGACGAGCTGCAGGGCTACGTTGAGGATGATGGCGTCGTTCTCGCAATCTGCGGCAGCTACCAGCTCCTCGGGCGCTCGTATTACATGGGCGATGAAAAGGTTGAGGGGCTGGGCATCATCGCCGCCGACACGGTACGTGGCGAAGGCCGCCTCACGGGCAACGTCGCGGTGAAAACCGATATCGCCGACGCCCCGTTCGTAGGGTTTGAAAACCACGGCGGACGCACGGTGCTCGACGCCTGCGAGCATCCGCTCGGCACCTCAGTGCTCGAGGGCACCGGCAACAACGGTCAAGACGGCTCTGAGGGATGCCTCCACCGCAACCTGGTGGGAACATACCTCCACGGACCCGCGCTCTCCAAGAACCCCGAGCTCGCCGATTGGCTCATCACGCGAGCCCTCGAGCGCCGCGGGCGCGGCGGTAACATACAGGCGCGAGAGCTGTTGCCACTCGCCATGCTCGACGATGCCTGCGAGCACGCCGCACACGAGGCGGCGATGAAACTGCTTGGTTAACGCAGCCGCCAGTCCCTGTGGCACATATTCGAAGATGCGCGCGTCACGTCCCGTGGCGCGCGTTTTTATGGCAAGACGCGGGCAACGGACACCCCGACCCGCGCGCCGCAGACGAGCTTGACGGCATCGGGGATGATGAAGGGAGCCACCGCGATGGCAAGCGCGCCCCACAGGTCGATCGACAGAAACGCCATGAGCTGGACGGTGCCGCATACATACGAAACGAGCAGCAACACAGCGGCGGATGCGAGGGCACGCGGGTACGCGGGGATACGTGCCGGAAGCGCCCTGTCCAGAACGCCGGCTGCTACCATGCCCAGGATGAATCCCCACAGAAAACCGCCCGTGGGGCCCGCAAGCGCACCGAAGCCTCCCATGAAGCCGGAGAAAACCGGAAGGCCAACGGCGCCGAGCAAGACGTACGCGACAACCGTAAGGACCGCCGTGCGGCGATCGAGCACGGCGGGGATCATGGCGAGCACGAACGTCTGCAAGGTGAAGGGCACGGGGCCAAAAGGCAGCATGACCTGGGCGGAAGCCGCCAATAGCGCCACCATGAGTCCGGCACGGGCAATACGCTTGGCGTCCATGTTGCTCCCCCATTCATGAAAAGAACGAGCCCCGTTACAACAACAAGCCCGAATCCCGCAAGGGATCCGGGCTGGCAATTCGATGGTGCCCCCAACGGGATTCGCGTCCGGCTGCGCCGTCCGCGGCTTCGGGCGCATAGCGCCCTCGCACGCTCGCTGGGAAACGCTCGCGCGTTTCCTCAGTCTCGCGACCCCAATGGGTTCGAACCCCGGCCCGTCAACGTAACAAGCCCGAATCCCGCAAGGGATCCGGGCTGGCAATTCGATGGTGCCCCCAACGGGATTCGAACCCGTGATATCCACCTTGAAAGGGTGGCGTCCTTGGCCGCTAGACGATGGGGACAGCGCGCAAGAGTATAACAGAGTTCCTACACGTAGAACAAGACGTCATCATACGTCGGGACCGGCCAGTAATCTGCAGCCACGATCTCCTCCATGGCATCGACTGCCGCGCGCAGGTCGGCCATAGCGGGTGCAACCTCGTGCGCATAGCAATTCGCCTGCTCCTGGCCATCTGCCATGGACTCCGCCTTGACGTGCACCGCATCGAGCGCCTTGATGGCCTCGTTGATGTCGGTGATGCCGTTGCAGAGCTTATTGAGCGTATTCTGCTCGCACTGCATCGCCGCCTCGGCACCGGCGGCGCGGATGGCCTCAAGACCCTTGGCGACCTTGGTGGCGTAGGCGGTGATGACCGGGCGGTACGTGCGGCGCGCCTCGCGGATCATCGTCGTGGCCTCGATGTTCATGAGCTTGTTGTACTTCTCGAGCTTAACCTCGTAGCGGCACACGGCCTCTGCCTCGGAAAGCACGCCGAGCTCCTGGAACAGCGCGAGGTTCTTCTCGGCGACAAATGCCGGCAGCGCGTCGGCGGCGGTGCGGAAGTTGCACAGGCCGCGAGACTCGGCCTCCTTCTCCCACGCCTCGGAATAACCATCACCGGAGAAGAGGATGCGGCGATGCTCACGCAGATGCTCGGCGCAGTAGGCCAGCGCGGCCTCCTGGAAGTCGTCCTCGGGCGTGCCCTCGAGGGCGTCCGCGAAGTCGCGCAGGGCCTGGGCGACGGCACAGTCGAGCACCAGGTTCGCGTCGGAGACGTTCGCCTCGGAGCCCACGGCGCGGAACTCGAACTTGTTGCCCGTGAAGGCGAAAGGGCTCGTGCGGTTGCGGTCGGTGTTGTCCTGCTCGAGGTTGGGCAGCAGCACCGTGCCGAAGGTGAGCGTGTCGGTGGTGGCGTGGACGCTCGCCTCGCCGTCCATCAGCATCTCGACGACCTCGGTGAGCTGATCGCCCAGGAAGATGGACATGATCGCCGGCGGCGCCTCGTTGGCGCCCAGACGGTGGTCGTTGCCGCAGCTCGCGACGCTGGCGCGCAGGAGATCCTGGTACTTGTCGACGGCCTCGATGACCGCAGTAAGGAACACCACGAACTGCAAGTTCTCGAGCGGGGTGTCGCCGGGGTCGAGGAGGTTTTCGTCGGCCGTACCGAGCGACCAGTTGTTGTGCTTGCCCGAACCGTTGATGCCCTCGAACGGCTTCTCGTGCAGCAGGCACACCAGATCGTGGCGGCTGGCGATGAGCTTCATCTTCTCCATCATGAGGAGGTTGTTGTCAACGGCCTCGTTGAGCTCGGAATACACGGGCGCGAGTTCGTGCTGGCACGGCGCCACCTCGTTGTGCTTCGTCTTGGCCGGGATGCCCAGTGCCCAAAGCTCGTTATCGAGGTCCTTCATGTACGCGGAGACGGTTGGGCGAATGGCACCGAAATAGTGCTCTTCGAGCTCCTGGCCCTTGCACGGAGCCGCGCCGAACAACGTGCGGCCGCAGATAACGAGGTCGCGGCGCTTACGGTATGCGTCCTTCTTGATGAGGAAGTACTCCTGCTCGTCGCCCACGGAAGGCACGACGCGCTTGGGATGCTTGCCGAACAGGGCGAGTACGCGCTTGGCCTGCTCGTCGAGGGCGGTCATGGAGCGCAGCAGCGGGGTCTTCTTATCCAGCGCCTCGCCGGTGTAGGAGCAAAACGCCGTGGGGATGCAGAGCACGTCGTCCTTGATGAACGCCGGGCTCGTGGCGTCCCATGCGGTATAGCCACGTGCCTCGAAGGTGGCGCGCAGGCCGCCGTTGGGGAAGCTCGAGGCGTCGGGCTCGCCCTTGATGAGCGCCTTGCCCGAGAACTTGGTGATGGCGGTGCCATCGTGGTTGGGCTCAAGGAAGCTGTCGTGCTTCTCGCTCGTGATTCCCGACAGGGGCTGGAACCAATGCGCGTAATGCGTGGCGCCGTGAGCGATCGCCCATTCCTTCATGGCGTGGGCCACGGCGTTCGCGACGTCGAGGTCGAGCGGCTTGCCCTCCTCAATGGTTCCCGCGAGCTTTTTGTACACGTCCTTGGGCAGCCACTTCTTCATGACGTCTTCAGAGAAGACCATCGTGCCGAAGCGGTCGGTGAGATCGGCCATCAGATGCTCCCTTCGTGGCGCGCCGCGCGTGAGCGACGCTGGTGCTAGCGGACGATTGCAGCCTATACGCCATACGTTTCGATGCAATTACCGCTGCGTTGCAAGCGTGAAACATATCGTAGCGTACCGCATGCTGCCTGCGGAAAGAATGTCGTAAGCACACCTGCGGCAAAAAAATCATGCGACGGCGTATTTCGTCCGTTTTTGGATAATCCCAGCTCAGCATGGGTGTGAAATGTGCGTATTCAGATGTTCGCATGCCGGAAACCATCGGGAAACACACCTGCAAACCACACGCAACCAACCGAACGTACCATTCCTGCCGAACGATTCTCACTGGCATCAAGAGCAAAGGAGCAGGCATGGAACAGACACCCATATCGCCCGCCACAGGCAAGGACGACCAGCCGACCCTCTATAAACCCGAATTCGAACACGATGCATGCGGCATCGGCGCCCTGGCGAGCATCAAGGGTGAGCGCAGCCACCAGATCCTCGACGACGCCCTCTCCGTCTTGGTGAACCTCGAGCACCGCGGCGGCGTGGGGCTCGAGCGCAACACCGGTGACGGCGCGGGCATTCTCTTCCAGGTCCCCCACCGATTCTTCCGCAAGGAGGCACAGAAGTGCGGGCATCTCCTGCCCGCAGAGGGCGACTACGGCGTGGCGATGGTCTTTTTGCCGCGCGATGAACACGGAGTGGTGGACGCACGCCGCATCTTCGAAGAGGAATGCGCCGCTTGCGGTATCCCCCTGCTCTTTTGGCGCACCGTCCCCGTCGATCCGCACGACCTCGGTTCGACCGCACAAGCTTGCATGCCCACCATCATGCAGGCGTTCCTGGGACGCCCCGACTCGATCGAGGCCGGTGACGAATTCGAGCGCGCCCTCTACGTGTGCCGTCGCTCCATCGAGAAGCGCGCCGATGCCGAGCCCTCCCTCGACGGGAAGATCTTCTACATCTGCTCCATGAGCGCGCGGACCATCGTGTACAAGGGCATGCTCGTCGCGACCCAGATGCGCCGTTTCTACATCGACCTCAACGACGCCGCCGTCAAGACGGCCGTCGCGCTCGTCCACTCCCGCTATTCGACCAACACCACGCCCAGCTGGGAGCGCGCGCACCCCAATCGCCTCATCATCCACAACGGCGAGATCAACACCTTGAAGGGCAACGTCAACTGGATCCGCGCGCGTGAGCCCAACCTCTATTCGCCCGTGCTCCAACACGATTTGGAACGCGTGCTGCCCATCATCAACCGCGAGGGATCGGACTCCGCGATCCTCGACAACGTGCTCGAATTCCTTGTGCAAAACGGCAGGCCCCTCACGCGCGCCGTCTCGATGCTCATGCCCGAGCCCTGGGATCACAATGACGCGCTCACGCCGGAGCGCCGTTCCTACGACGCCTACCAGTCCATGCTCATGGAGCCCTGGGACGGACCTGCCGCCATCGCGTTCACCGATGGACGCACGCTCGGCGCCGCCCTCGACCGTAACGGCCTGCGCCCGGCTCGCTATTACGTGACGCGCGACGACCGCTTCCTGCTGTCCTCCGAGGTTGGAACCATCGAGGTCGACCCTGCCAACGTCCTCACCTCCGGGCTGCTCGGTCCGGGCGAGATGCTCGAGGTCGATTTCTCCCAGGCGCGCGTGATCTACAACGACGAGCTTCGCTCTGGCCTTGCCAAGCTCAAGCCGTTCCGCGACTGGATTGCCGAGGAGATGCTCACCCTTGCGGACATCGCGGACGAGTCTGGCAGCAATGCAGACACCGACGGGGCAGATATGCTGTCGGCCGTCGAGGCCGCCAAACTCGGCCACCACTGGGATGACGTCGATGAGGTCGTGCGCCCCATGGCCCTGACGGGCAAGGTGCCGCTCGCCTCCATGGGCATCGACGCCCCGCTCGCCTGCCTCTCCACCAAGACGCGCTCTTTCTTCGACTACTTCTACCAGCTGTTCGCCCAAGTGACGAACCCGCCCATCGACGCGCTGCGCGAGCACGTGGTCACTTCGACCATCCTGTACCTGGGCAATCACGGCAACTTGCTGGAGGACAGCCGCAGCGCCTGCCAGCTCATTCGCCTGGATTCCCCGATCCTCACGGGCGAGCAGTTCAAGGCAATCTCCTCAATCGACCGCACGGGTTTCCATGCCCGCACCTTCCGCGCCGTCTACCTGCGCGATGCGGGAGAAGGTGCGCTTGAGCGCGCGCTCGATGAGCTGTGCCGCGAGGTCGAGCGGGCGGTACGTGACGGCGTGAACATCGTGGCACTCTCCGACCGCGCGGGCTCAGGTGAGGTCTCCATCCCGTCGCTCCTCGCCGTCGGAGCGGTTCACAACCACCTGATGCGCTCGGGGCTGCGAACCTTCGCCGACCTCATCGTCGAGTGCGGCGACGCGCTCTCGGCGCACGACCTCGCCGCGCTTGTAAGTTACTCGGCAAGTGGCATCTACCCGTACGGCGCCCACGCGCACATCGCGCGTCTGGCGCACGAGGGCGACCTTGTGGAAGCCGGCGGCCGTGTGCTTTGCGCTCGAGAGGGCATCGAACGCTTCGACCGCGCGGCAACAGCGGGCGTGGTGTCCATCATGTCCAAGATGGGCATCTCCACCATGCAAAGCTACCATTCCGCCCAGATCTTCGAGGCCGTCGGCCTCGCACCTGAGCTCGTCGACCGCTGCTTCTCGGGCACGGTCAGCCGCGTGGGCGGCATGGGCCTCGCCGAACTTCAGCGCGAACTCGATGAGCGGGCGGATGCCGCGGAGAGAATCGCGCATTCTCCCGCGCCCGACCAGCTCCCCACGCTCGGCCTCACCAAGTGGCGCCCCTTGGGCGGCGAAGACCACCTCATCGACCCCCAAACCGTCTACCTGCTGCAACGTGCCGTGCGCGAAGATGACGCCGAGGCATTCGAAGCGTATAGCGCCCGCCTGCACCGCCCGGGCCGCGTCGTGCGCCTGCGCGACCTGATCGACTTCGACGCATCCGATCGCGCGCCCATCCCGCTCGACCAGGTCGAGGACGCGCGCTCCATCGCCACGCGCTTCAACACCGGCGCCATGAGCTATGGCTCCATCAGCCGCGAGGCCCACGAGTGCCTCGCCATCGCCATGAACCGTCTGCACGGCCGGTCCAACTCGGGCGAAGGCGGCGAAGATCCGCGCCGCGAGACGCCGCTCGCGGATGGCGACTCGGTGAACTCCGCCATCAAACAGGTCGCTTCTGGCCGCTTTGGCGTAACGAGCCGGTACCTCTCCTCGGCGACCGAGATCCAGATCAAGATGGCGCAGGGCGCGAAACCCGGCGAGGGCGGCCACCTGCCCGGCAAGAAGGTCTACCCTTGGATCGCCGAGGTCCGACAGTCGACGCCCGGCATCGGCCTCATCTCGCCTCCTCCGCACCACGACATCTACTCCATCGAGGACCTGGCCGAGCTCATCTTCGACCTCAAGTGCGCCAACCCCCGTGCGCGCGTGAGCGTCAAGCTCGTGAGTGAGGCGGGCGTGGGAACCATCGCCACCGGCGTGGCCAAGGGCGCTGCCAACAAGATCTTGATCTCGGGCCACAACGGCGGCTCGGGCGCGGCGCCGCGTGATTCCATCTGGCACGCCGGCCTGCCGCTGGAGCTCGGCCTTGCCGAGGCACAGCAGACGCTCGTGCGCAACGGCCTGCGCTCCCGCGTGGTGCTCGAGGCGGACGGCAAGCTCATGGACGGCACCGATGTCGCCGTGGCATGCCTGCTGGGTGCCGAGGAATTTGGCTTCGCCACCATGCCACTCATCGCCATGGGATGCCTTATGCAGCGCGATTGCCAGCAGGACACGTGCCCAGCAGGTATCGCCACGCAGAACTGCCGCCTGCGCCGCGGCTTTTCCGGCAAGCCCGAGCATGTCGAGCGGTTCATGCTGTTCGTTGCCGAGCAGCTCCGCAGCGTGATGGCGCGCCTGGGCTTTGCCACCGTCGACGAGATGGTCGGGCACGTCGAATGCCTGCGCCAGGTGCGCGGCGCCGGAAACTGGAAGTCCGACCTCCTCGACCTCTCCTGTGTCCTCGCGCCGGCTCGCTGCGAGTTCGGCTCCCATATCCCCGGGGCCGATTGTCGCCACTACCTGCCCTACATGGCGGCCGATTCGAACCTCGACGAGACGCTCGACGCCACGCTGCTCATCCCTCGCACCGCCCACGCCCGCTCGCACATGGTCCCCGTCCAGCTGGACGTCGACATTGCCAACATCAACCGCTGCACGGGCACCATGCTCGGCCACGCCGTCACCAGTGCGCACCCCAACGGGCTGCCGGAGGGCTCCATCACGGTACGGTGCACGGGCTCTGCGGGCCAGAGCTTCGGCGCGTTCGTTCCCAGCGGCATGACGCTCAGCGTGCGCGGCGACGCGAACGACTACTTTGGCAAGGGCCTCTCGGGAGGCATCCTGTCCGTGGCACCCCCAGAGGGCGCGACCTTCAAGTTCGACGAGAACGTCATCGTGGGCAACGTCGCGTTCATGGGCGCGACGGGCGGTCGCGGCTTTGTGAACGGCCTTGCCGGCCAGCGCTTCGCCGTGAGGAACTCGGGTGCGACCGTGGTCGTCGAGGGTGTGGGCGCACATGGCTGCGAGTACATGACGGGCGGCGTCGCGCTCATCCTCGGCGAGGTCGGGCACAACTTCGGCGCCGGCATGACGGGCGGCGTCGCCTACGTCTACGACGAGTACGGCACGCTTGCCAGCCGCGTGAACGCGGAGACGCTCACGCTCGAGCGGCCGGACGCCTCCGAACTCGCCCGCATCCGTTCACTCATCGAGGAGCACGTCAGGTACACGGCGAGTCCGCGCGGCATGAGGCTTCTGTACTGCTTCTCCGACATCGAGCACGCCTTTATCAAGGTGATTCCCACCGAATACCGGCACATGCTCGAGATCGTGACGGAGGAGGAACGCGCCGGACACTCCCACGAGGCGGCCGTCGAACGCGCCTTCGAAATCATGACCGCGCCCTCAGCAAGCGCAGCATCCGCTGCAAGCACCATTCCCTCATCCATCTGCAGTCCCATGAGCACCAAGGAGGCCCACCATGGGTAAACCCGGAGCTTTTCTCACCACGGATCGGCAGGCCCACGTCCTGCGGCCGACCGATGAACGCACGCGCGACTTCGACCCGCTGTATCGCGAACCCGGCGAGGATGTCCGGCGTGAGCAGGCGAGCCGCTGCATGATGTGCGGCGTCGCCTTCTGTCAATCGGGCATATCGTTCGGGCGCGCACGCACGAGCGGGTGCCCGCTGCACAACCTCATCCCCGAGTGGAACGAGCTCATCTACCGTGGACGTATGGAGGCCGCCGCCGAACGCCTCGCGCTCACCTCACCCCTGCCCGAGTTCACGAGCCGCGTATGCCCGGCCCTGTGCGAGGCGGCGTGCAACCTCGGGACCGTCGACGGCCAGCCCGTCACGATCCACGACAACGAGCGCGCCATCTCCGACTGGGAGTGGGAGCACGGCGGCCCCGCACGCTTCCCCGCCCCTGGCAGGAACGCGCCGCGCGTCACCGTCGTGGGATCCGGCCCCGCCGGGCTCGCGGCGGCGTGGGACCTCGCCCGGCGCGGCGCGCGCGTGACCATCGTGGAGCGCGATGACCGAGCCGGCGGTCTGCTCATGTACGGAATCCCCAACATGAAGCTCGAAAAGTCGATCGTCCAGCGCCGTGTGGACCTCATGGAGTCGCTGGGCATTGAATTCCGGCTGGGCGTCGACGCCTCTCGCGCAGACGTCGCCGAGGGGCTGCTCGAAGAGTCGGACGCCGTCATCCTCGCATGCGGGGCGCGTACGCCGCGCCCCCTGGCATCCCCGGGCGCCGATGCGGCGGGTGTCGTATACGCCGTCGACTACCTCGAGGCGGCGACCCGCGCGGTACTCGCGGGCGATACGGACTCGAGCGTCATATCGGCACGCGGCCTCGGCGTCGTCGTGATCGGCGGCGGCGACACTGGCAACGACTGCGTGGGCACCGCCGTGCGCCAGGGAGCGCAATCAGTGCGCCAGCTCGAGTTCCTGCCGGAGCCGCCCGCATGCCCGCGCGAGGGCAATGGCTGGCCGCAATGGCCCAACGTGAAGAAGACCGACTACGGGCAGCAAGAGGCCATCGAACTCATGGGCGCCGAGATGCGCACGTGGGCTGCCGACACGATCGAGGTTCTCACGGACGAACGGGGCGGCGTGCGCGGGCTGCTCGTCGCCAACCTCGATTGGAGCGACGGCACCCCCCGCCGTATCGAGGGATCCGAGCATGAGATCCCGGCACAGCTGGTGCTCATCGCCTGCGGGTTCACCGGACCGGAGACGAGCACGTTCGACGCCTTCGGCGCGCTCGTCTCCGACCAGGGGCGCGCCCTGACCGTCATGGAGGGGGCTTCCCACCGTTGCGCCCCCAAGACGCAGGGCGCGCCGGGGGCCGCGGTCTTCGCCTGCGGCGATGCGCGCACCGGCTCCTCACTGGTAGTCAACGCCATCGCCGACGCCCTGGCCTGTGCAGACGAGGTTGCCCGCGAGCTCGCGCTGTAGCCTCAGCTCGCGACCTCAGAAGGGGGACAGGCACTTTTCTGAGGCAGACGCAAACAGGCCCGGCACCGCGGGCATGACGTCCTAGCGCTTGCGGCGCGCTGCAGCGATTGCCGCGGCACCCAGCGCCGTGAACACCACGGCGAGGGATGCGGGGTCGCCGGTCTGGGCCAGACCGTTCGAGAACCCTGCTCCACCGCCCGATGCAGCGTTGCCGCCGGCATTGTTTCCACCGGCGCTACCACCGTTGCCGTCGGCGTTACCGCCGCCGTTGCCGCCGGTATCGGGATCGGGGCTCGGCTCGGGCTCGGGTTCGGGCTCGGGCTCGGGTTCGGGCTCGGGCGCCGGATGCTCCTTGAGGTTCGCGATGGAGGCGAGCAGCTCGTCGTAGGCGGCCTTCAGCGCCTCGGCGTCATCCGACCCCGCGTCGAGCAGCGCCTGCGCCGCGTTGCGGGCGGCAGCGAAACGCGTCCACGCCTCGGGCTCGTACTCGTCCTCGGCCAGGCCCTTGCTCTCCTCCAGAACCTTGCGGATCATTTCGGCATAGTCCACACCCGGCTCGGGTTTGGCGGGATGGTCCGCCAGATTCTCGAGCGCATCCACCAGCTTCTCGTACGCCGCCTTCAGAGCGCTCTCGTCTGCCGAGTCGTCGTCGAGCAGCTTCTGAGCCGCATCGCGGGCCTCGGCGAACTGCTTCCAAGCAGCCGCCTCGTACTCGGACTCGACCAGGTTCTTGTTCGCATCCAACAGGTCGCGAATCTTGCCCGCGTAGTCAACGGCGGGCTCCTGGGCGCCCTCGTACGTGAACACGAGGGATGCCGGCAAGGATGTGGCGCCGCTGTCGCTGCTCGCCACGAGCTTGACGGAGTACACGCCGTCCTTCACCAGGCCGGACAGCATGACCGACGCGGTGTCGACCGCCGCGCTCTTCACGCCGTTCACGTATACGTGATAGCGCGTAGCGCCCTCGACGGCGTTCCACGAAAGCACGGCCTCGCCCTTCGTCTCGCTCGGCTGCACCGCCAGGCCCGTGGGGGCTTCAAGGGCATCCTCGGATGCGACGGGCAGGGTGTCGACCGCGCCCTCGATACGCTTGATAACGCGGCCCGCCTCGTTGCGTGCATCGACGCGCACGACGTAGGACGTCTCGGGATCGAGGCCGCTCACGCGCGCGAGCACGCCGTCGACCACGATATCGGACAGGGCGTCGCCCGTGGGCGCGCCCTCGGCATCGGCTGCAAAGACGCGCACCCGATACGTCGCGGCATCCTTAACGGCGTCCCAGCTCGCGCACACCGCGCGCGATTCGATCGCGGGAAATGCCAGATGTGCCTCGGTGTCAAACTCGATGGAAGCGTCGTCGATCAAAACGAGCTGCTCGCGCGCTTCCTTCAGCGATGTGGCGCGCTCGGCGGCCGTCTCGCTCGTGGCGTTCACGTCGTTCATGACCTTCACCGCAGCATCGAGCGCCTTGCTATAGACGTCCCAGCTCTCAGCGGTGTAGGCGCCCTCGAGCAGACCCGCTCCCGCCTCGATCTGCGCCTGCAGCTCGATCTTGTTTGCCGCGTCGCTCGGCGCGATGATCTCGAACCAGTCGACGTTCGACTTGCTCTGGCCGGCGCCCGCGCGCGCGACGGAGGTGAGCTTGATGGTGTGCTCGCCGTTCTTGAGGTCGAGCTTCTCGAAGACCTTCACGTTCTTCTGGTCATTGCCGCCCAGCGATAGGGCCTCGTTCACCACGGCGCCGTCGATCTCGACCTTGAAGGCCACGTTATCGTTGTTCAACGCCGAGTACACGCGGATGCCCGTGCCCTCGAAGCGCAGGCTCACCGAATCGCCCAGGTTGTTGCTCTCGCCCTTGGAGCCGCCGTGGTGACCGGCCTCGCCCCAGCTGTACCAGCCACCCGTCCAGGTGAGGCGCTCATCATCGTTCAGGGTGCCCTTTGCATCCACGGGAGGCGTGCCCTTGCAGTCCTCGACCGCGGTGGACACGGTCCCGGCAGGAGCCAGGGTCACATCGAGCGAGCCGGATATGTCGCCGCACGCAGCCGTGACCGTAAGCACGCCCTCGCCGCTCGCCGCGAGCAGACCGTCCTCGGAGATGGTGCCCGTGGCGGAACCGCTCTTCGTGGCAACCGACCACGCGATGTCCTGCACGCGCGCGTCGGCAGGCTTCACGTCCGCGACCATCTGGAGCGTCGAGCCGTCTTTTGCCAGCAGCGTCATGCCGTTCTCCGAACGCACGGTCACGCCCGTCACCGGCTTGGCAGACGTATCGATCACGTTGAATGCATCGAGCTCCACCTTGGCCAGGGACGACGAGGCGTTCTTGGTGCCCGTCGCGCGCAGCACGATCGTGTGCACGCCGGGCTCGAGACCCGTCTTGGAGTAGACGGTCTTCTGGCGCACGCTCGTCGCGGAGTAGGTGTCGACCCGCTCTGCCACGACCTTGCCGTCGATGGTCACCTCGTAGTAGCCGCGGTCGTAGTTCGTCACCGTGACGACCTCGATGCCCGTTCCGCGGAACGTGAGGCTCGCGGTCTCGGTGCCGGTCGGATTCTGCAGGTACTTGATGGTGTCACCGTAGTTGCCGTCAGTGCTGTTGTTCCAATTGGCCCAAGCGCCGCTGTAGATCACATGCGGGTCTTGGTCGTCGACGCGGCCGAGCACCTCGCACACGGCGGGCGCCTCGGGCAGCGCGACCGCTTCGCTGGCGGGACCGCGCAGGCCGTTAAGAATCGCCTGGACGCGGTACTCAACCGTTCCAAAGCCCGCGGGGCAGGCCTCGTCCGCGAACGTGGTCGTGGACACGCTGTTGCCCACGGCCGTCCAGTCGCCGCCGTCGACGCGGCGCTCGACGGTATAGAGGGCGCCCTCCGCCACGGCATCCCAGGTGACCGTAGCCTCGCCCTCGCCCGTTGCGGCGACGGCGACGTTCTGCGGCACGGCGGGGCGCTCGACAGCGGGAATCTGGGCGATCCGGTACGTACCGCCAGCGGTGGTATCGAAGCTGATGCGATCGGCGGAGAGCGCCGTGAACGCCACGGGGGCGCCCGTGCCATCCGTCACGGTGGCGAGTGCGGCATCGGGCACGTTCACCGTGGCCACGCCGCCGTTGTTCGACGTGATATCGGCCGTGACCAGCGCACCGGAAGCCCACGTCATCGCGACCTCGAAGTCGCCGCGTGCCACCAGGCCCGATACGCTACCGTGATCCCACTCGCTCGGCAGGGCAGGCAGCAGGTCGATGTAGCCGTTGGAGCTCTGCAGCAGCATCTCGGCGATACCGGAGGTCGCACCGAAGTTGCCGTCGATCTGGAACGGCGGATGGGTGTCCCACAGATTGGGATAGATACCGCTGTTGAACAGGTCGCCGATCAACTTGAGCGCACGGTCGCCGTCGCGCAGGTGCGCCCACGTGTTGATACGCTGGCCCATGCCCCAGCCCGTGCTGGAATCGGTGCGCAGGTTCATGGACGTGCGCGCCGCCTGGAACCACTCGGGCGTGTCCTGGGACACGAGCGTTCCGGGGAACAGGCCGAGCATATGCGAGAGATGGCGGTGGCCATAGCCCTCGCCCAAGGTGTTGCCATCAGCGTCCTTGTTGTACGCGTCCTCGATGTACCACTCCTTGATCTGGCCGTCCGAACCGATTTCGATGGGCGTGCGCAGGTTGTCGAAACGGTCCTGCCATACGGCGAGCACCGCCTCATCCTCGCCCACCAGCTTGCCGGCCTCGATGGCATCGTGGAAGAGCTGCCACACGAGCACCTGCTCGTAGGTGTTCGTCGCCGTACGCGGACCCTGCTCGGGCGAGTACGCCGGAGACGAGATGTACTTGCCGTTCTCGTCCTTGATGAGCGTCTTGCTGTACAGCTGGGCCTCTTCGCGCAGGGCGGGGTAGATGTCGTTCTTCAGGAGCTCGAGGTCGCCGCTGTAGCGGTAGGCATCGTAGGTGTTCTGAAGGATCCAGGGCACGGCAGCGGGCGACCAGCCCCATTGGAAGGACCAGCCGGGGCAGGTCCAGCCGAACGGGGTGTTCTGCGTATGGGCCATGAAGCCCTGCCCCTGGGTGTCGCCCTCGGGAGTCTCGACGCCTGCATACACGGCGGCGGTCACGCGACCGGGCTCGCGCAGGGAATCCACGTAGGATAGCAGCGGCGTGGCGCACTCGGCGAGGTTCGTGGAGTACGCGGGCCAGTAGTTCATCTGCAGGTTGACGTTCATGTGGTAGTCGGACGCCCACTGCGGGTTGTTGACGTTGTTCCACACGCCCTGCAGGTTACTGGGCAGCTGCGAGTCCTCGCGGGAAGAACCCAGCGTGAGATAGCGGCCGTATTGGAACAGCATGGTCTCGAGCTGACGGCGCTCGGCCGCGGTCGCGGTCTTATTGCGATACGCGGTGAGCAGGTCGTCGGTGGCGCGCTCGGACACCACGCCGTCAAAGCCCAGGTCGAGGTCCACGCGGTTCATGAGCGCGGAGAAGTCCTCGACGTGGTCGGCACGGACGGCGTCGTAGCCGCGCGCCACGGCGTCGTCCGCCGTCTTCTGCACGCGCGCCAGGAGCTCGGCATCGGATTCACCGGTGCGATAGACCGGATAATCATTCCTGAAATCCGTCGCCGCTGCAACGTAGAACGTAAGGTCGTCGGCACCCGAGACCACGAGCTTGTCGCCCTGGGCCTTCACGTTGCCGCCGTTTGCCACCACCTTGAGCACGGAAGCGTACTTGAGCTGGTTATCCTGCACCGCACCGGTCATGGTGATCTGGTTGCCCGATGCGCTGACCTTGGCGCCCGCCTGCTTGGACGGGAAGGTGATCTCGACGTTGACGCCTGCCTTGCCGCTCGCCTCGAGACGGCCTACGACGACCTTGTCGGGATGGCTGGCGAAGAACTCGCGCGCGATGTGCCGGCCGGCCGCATCGAACTCGACGCCCGCGATACCGGTCGTAAGATCCAGCGAGCGCTCGTAATCGGACGCGGAGCCATTGCCCAGGTCGGTGTACTTCAAGTAGATGTCGCCCCAGGCCTGATAGGCGCCGTAGCCTTCCTGGTCACCGATGAGCTGGTCGCACATATTGGCGGCCTCGGTGTTCTTGCCCTCGGAGAAGAGCTGCTGGATGCGCTTGATCGTAGCGCCGTTGGCACCCTTCGAGACGTTGTTGCCGCCGTTGTAGTTCTTGCGGGAATCACTCGGACCACCGGTCCACAGCGTCTTCTCATTAAAGGTGAGGTGCTCGGTCTGCACCTCGCCGTACACGTTCGCGCCCATGTCGCCGTTGCCGATGGGCAGCGTGCGCTTCTGCCACACATCGCCCGCTGCATCGCCGGCGGCCGACGCGGCTTCGTCATAGCGAAGCCTCAAGGGGTTGCCGACGGTCACGGCATTCACCGTGACGTCGGACGCGTCGGCATTGCGAGACGCTGCCCAACCGACACCCGGAAGCGCCACGGTCGCCGCTAGGACCACCGCGGTCGCCGCCTTCAGGGGAAACTTCGCCCCCTTAATCATTCGTGTCATCTTCATGACCCTGTCCAACCTTTCGCTCCCCCAGCTGCTTGAGGCAGGGGGCTCTGAATAAAAAGCGGGGGGAAAGCGCGGTTGTGAACTGCGCCCCGAAACTTGGACGCGATAAATCATAACCGCTAAGCGGCCTC
>NZ_DAWDUX010000004.1:26664-65007 GCF_052346665.1 Collinsella sp. | reverse complement strand
TCGCCCTCGCGGTTAGAGGCCTCGACCACCACGTGATCGGGACGGCTGATCTCGCAATTAATGCCCGGTATGGACAGGCAGCCCTCGTTGTAAGGCACGAGGTTGTCGGACTGCTCCACAATCACCGGATTGATGAGGACGTAGGGGTCGTAATCCTTCTCGGAGGTATACTCGGTGTCCACGATGGCGAGCTGGATGGTCTCGCCCACCTGCGGTGCGGCCAGGCCGCAGCCGCCGTTCTCGAACATCTGGACCTTCATGCGCTCCACGAGGGCACGCAGGTCGGAGTTGATCTCCTCGACCTCGGCGCACTCCTGGCGCAGACGCGGGTCCGGCGACAGCACGATACCGTTGATCTCCATGGTCTTCCTTTCGTACGCGGGCGCAAACCCGCACGTATTCACCGTGTTCTATAGTACCCGCATTGCCTTGCGAGGTGATGGGCGATATGTGCGCGCGAAGCATCTCCACCGGCCCCGATGTCTCAATTTGCACCTGTCCCCAATTGAGACCCGCTACATAAGGTCATAGGCATCGACGTCGACGGCGATGCTCACACCGGGACGCGTGCCGGCGCGCGAGACCGACGCACTCAGAGCTCCGGACAAATCACAGCCATGCGGCGCCTTGACGATGATATGGAAACGATACCGGTCCTTGGCCCGCTCGATCACACACGGTGTGGGTCCTAAGATCTCCGGGCGACCTAATAGCTCGCGAGACGAAAACTCTCCGTTGGCGCTGCCGATCTCGACCGCCGGGTGCAACATGGGCGCCTCGTCCAATCCGAACTCGGCGCGGAGCTCCTCCGCGATACGCACGACCAGGCCACGAGTGGCGCGTTCGTCCTTTCCCCACACCAGCACGTTGGCGAGCCGCACGTACGGCGGATACAGGGCCTCGCGGCGCATGCCCAGGTCATGCTCGGTAAACAAGGACCGATTATGCAATTTGACAGCACGGATGACGGGTTCGTCGGGCAGGTAGGTCTGGATGACCACGCGGCCCGGGTCCTCACCGCGACCGGCGCGACCCGCGACCTGCTCGAGGAGGTCGAACGCGCGCTCCCCCGCGCGGAAGTCGGGCATCTTGAGGGCGTAGTCGGCATTGATCACACCCACGAGCGTCACCTCGGGGAAGTCCAGGCCCTTGGCGATCATTTGCGTGCCGAGCAGCACCGCGCATTCGGCTGCATCGAACTGCTCAAGTAGCTTTTGATGCGCGCCCTTGGTGCGCGTGGAATCGGCGTCCATGCGGATCACCGCCACATCCCCGGGCAGCAGCGCGCGCAGGACGTCCTCGACCTGCTGGGTGCCCAGCCCCATTTTGGCGAGGTAGCGGCTCCCACATTTGGGACAGGCGCTGCCGTACTCGGGGTACGGCCGCACGCGATAGGAGGAACCGCAGGTATGGCACTCGAGCGTGTGCGTGCGCTCATGATAGGTGAGCGCCGTGGAGCAGTGCTTGCACGTGGGAACGCACCCGCACTCACGGCACATGAGGAAGCTCGCGAACCCACGGCGGTTGTGGAGCAGCACGGCCTTCTGGCGCTTCTCCACAACCTCATCGAGCGCGTCGAGCAAAGGCTTTGAGAAGATGGAGCGGCTGCCGGAGGCGAATTCGCGGCGCAGGTCGGCAACGATGACCTCAGGCAGGCGTGCGGTGCCGGGGCGCTCGGGCATCTCGACCCGGGTCCAGCGGGCGCCTCCGAACGTGCCCGCCTCGCATCGCGCAAGCGCCTCGGCCGACGGCGTGGCGGACCCCAGCACCAGGGCGCACCCGTGGAGCCGCGCCAACCTGGCGGCAACCTCGCGCGCATGGTAACGAGGGCTGCTCCCCTGCTTGTAGCTCTGCTCGTGCTCCTCGTCGATGACGATGAGTCCGAGGTCGGCAAGCGGGCAGAAGAGCGCCGAACGCGCGCCCACCACCACACGGGCGGCACCGGAGCGCACCATGTCCCATTGATCCAAGCGCTCTCCCGCAGAGAGGCGCGAGTGGAACACCGCGACCGCGTCGCCGAAACGTGAACGGAAGCGGCCCACGGTCTGGGCCGTGAGCGAGATCTCGGGCACGAGCACGCAGGCGGAGCGGCCCTGGGCGAGGACGCGCTCGATGGCGGCGAGGTAGACCTCGGTCTTACCCGAACCGGTGACGCCGTCCACCAGGACCACATCGCCGGATGCGGTCTCGGTCGCGAGCGTGATCGCATCGAGGGCGTTTTGCTGCCCCGCTGTGAGCTCTTTGGGCGCCGCGGCGTTCGCGGAAGACAGCGTGGTCGAGCCCTCGCACCCGCGCCAGCTGCGGCGCTCCTCCACCGTCACCACACCGCGCTTCTCGAGCGCGCGGATCGTGGCGGACAGGTCGCCGTTCATGAGATTGAGTTCACGCGTAGTGACGGGTCCGCAGGAGAGTGCCTCGATGAGCTGGCGCTGACGCACGGCGCGCTCGGCGGGCTCGAACGAGCGACCCTCCCCGGTGAGGCTCACCCAGCGAGCCGTGACGGGCGTTACCGCCGGCGGTTCATACGCATACGATCCGTCCTCCCGACGCACGACCTTGCCGGCGCCACCCGGGGGCAGCAGCAGGCGCAGGCACTCGGAGAGCGGCGCCACGTATTCGCGGCTCATCCAAAACGCGAGCTCGGCGGAGGCGGTGGAGAACGCCGGAGCGGCAACGACGTCACGAACCGGCTTGATGCGCGCGGGGTCGAGGCCCTCCGCGCCCGGGAGCTCCCCCAGGGTGCCCGCGCGCGCAACCACATACCCCGCCTCAACGCGGCGCCCAAACGGCACGAGCACCGTGGCGCCCACCCGGCAGCCACCATCCAGCGCGGAAGGCACTGCGTAGGCGAAGGGCTCGGACAGCGCTCGCGCCGGAATGTCGATCACCACGGAGACATAGCCCAACACGGGCTCCGAGGCCGCCCGCGCCACGTCTCCATCGGGCACGGCCCCTCCTAGGGGGCGAAGGGCGCCCGCTTGCGCAGACGCCCCCTGATCGGCCGTATTCAATTCGGGAAAGAGCGACTCCTGACCCGCCATGCGAAGACCGCTACTCGGCCAGCCCGCACGCGGCGCGGAGCTCTGCCACGCGGTCGGTGCGCTCCCAGGTGAAGTCCTCGTCCTCGCGACCGAAGTGGCCGTAGGCGGCCGTCTTCTCGTAGATGGGACGACGCAGGTCCAGGTCGCGGATGATCGCACCAGGACGCAGATCGAACACATGCTTGACAGCCTCGGTGATGGTGACTTCGTCGACCGCACCCGTGCCGAACGTATCAACCATGATGGACAGCGGGTAACTCACGCCGATGGCGTAGGCGAGCTCGATCTCGCAGCGGTCGGCGAGACCCGCGGCAACCACGTTCTTGGCAACCCAACGCGCGGCGTACGCGGCGGAGCGGTCGACCTTGGTGCAGTCCTTACCCGAGAAGGCACCGCCACCGTGACGACCCATGCCGCCGTAGGTATCAACGATGATCTTGCGGCCGGTGAGACCGGTGTCGCCCATGGGACCACCCACCACGAAGCGGCCAGTGGGGTTCACGTAGAGGGTCGCACCCTCCCACGGGATGCCCGCGGCCTCCATAACGGGTGCGATCACGTGCTCGCGCATATCGGCCTCGATGATGGCCATGTCCTCGATCTCGGGCGCATGCTGCGTGGAGATGACGATGGTCTCGACGGCGACGGGCTTGCCGCCCTCGTAGCGCACCGTGACCTGGGTCTTGCCGTCGGGGCGCAGATACGGCAGCGTGCCGTCGTGGCGCACCGCGGCGAGGCGCTCCGCCAGGCGGCTGGACAGATAATGCGGCATCGGCATGAGCGTAGGCGTCTCGTTGGACGCGTAGCCGAACATCATACCCTGGTCACCCGCGCCGATGAGGTCGAGCGGGTCGGTGGTGCGGCCGGCCTGGGCGTCGAAGGACTCGTCCACGCCCTGCGCGATGTCGGGGCTCTGCTCGTGGATAAGGTTAAGCACACCGCAGGTGTCGCAGTCGAAGCCGAACTTGGCGCGGTCGTACCCGATGCGGCGCACGACCTCACGCGCGATGTTCTGGACGTCGATGTAGGCCTCGGTGCGGATCTCGCCGGCGACGATGACGGTGCCGGTGGTGACGAAGGTCTCGCAT
This sequence comes from Collinsella sp., assembly GCF_052346665.1. Classification (NCBI taxonomy): domain Bacteria; kingdom Bacillati; phylum Actinomycetota; class Coriobacteriia; order Coriobacteriales; family Coriobacteriaceae; genus Collinsella; species Collinsella sp. The sequence goes on along the minus strand of NZ_DAWDUX010000004.1, from coordinate 60,878 downwards.
GCGCAGCGGACGTTCTCGAGCATGGCCGGCTGGCCGCTAGGCGCGACGTATCCCTTGGCCTCGAGCTCGGCCTCCTTCGCGAGGATGGCGTCGAGGATGGCGTCGGAGATCTGGTCCGCGATTTTGTCGGGGTGACCCTCAGTGACCGACTCTGAGGTGAAGACGAAGGAGTCTGCGCCGAAGTCGGCGGCGCGAGTCGGTTCCATGGTGGAACGATTCTCAGTTGGCATGGATGCCCCTTTCATATAGACGCCCGGCGACCGTTACCATTCCGCCGGGCATGTAGCTGAACGATTGTACCGCGCATGCGCTTTTCGCGCGCATCGTCAAGCGAACAACATGCGAACGCTATAATGGCTCTGTTTGAACGTATGCCTTCTGCAACCACAAGGAGCACGAGAATGAGCGATTCCGTCCGCGTCCGCTTTGCGCCCTCGCCCACCGGCAAGCTGCACATCGGCGGCGCCCGCACCGCCATCTATAACTGGGCCTTCGCCCGTGCCAACGGCGGCACCTTCATCCTGCGCATCGACGACACCGACCCAACCCGCTCCACCGACGAGAACACCCAGATCATCCTGCGCGCCATGCGCTGGCTGGGGCTCGACTGGGACGAGGGCCCCGAGGTCGGCGGCGATTTCGGCCCCTACTCCCAGACCGAGCGCCTGGACCTCTACAAGCAGACCGCCGAGCGCCTGCTCGCCGAGGGCAAGGCCTACCCCTGCTTCTGCACGCCCGAGCAGCTGGCCGCCGACCGCGAGGCCGCCCAGGCCCGCAAGGACCCCTTCCAGGGCTACCAGCGCCGCTGCCGCGACCTCTCGCCGGAGGAGGCCCAGGCCCGCATCGACGCCGGCGAGCCCTACGTCCTGCGCATCAAGGTACCCGAGGACCGCGGCAACGTCGTGATCAACGACGCCGTCCACGGCGAGGTCGCCTTCGACGCCAAGGAGCTCGATGACTTCGTGATCTTCCGCTCCGACGGCACGCCCACCTACAACTTCGCGACCGTCGTGGACGATGCGCTCATGGGCATCACCCACGTCATCCGCGGCGACGACCACCTCTCCAACACCCCGCGCCAGGTCATGGTCTACGAGGCTATGGGCGCCCCGGTACCCGTGTTCGCCCATATCTCCATGATCTTGGGTGCCGACGGCAAGAAGCTCTCCAAGCGCCACGGCGCCACCTCCGTGGAGGAGTACCGCGACGCCGGCTACCTGTCCGACGCCTTCGTGAACTACCTGGCGCTGCTCGGCTGGTCGCTCGACGGCGAGACCACAGTCATCCCGCGCGACGTGCTCGCAAGCCAGTTCAGCCTCGAGCGCATCTCCAAAAACCCGGCGACCTTCGATCCCAAGAAGCTCGACTGGATGAACGCCGAGTACATCAACGCGATGTCCAACGCCGACTTCGCCGACCAGATCATGCTGCCGGAGCTGCTCAAGGCCGGGCTGATTAAGGAGGGTTTCGAAGCCGATGCGGCATGGCTCGGCGCCCTTGCCGAGATCGTTCGCCCGCGCACCAAGATGCCAGCCGACGCCGCGACCGTTGCCGCGCCCGTCTTCGCCACCGCCGAGACGCTCGCGTACGACGAGAAATCCGTGTCCAAGGGCCTCGCCAAGGAGGGCATGGGTGCGGTGCTCGACGCCGCCAAGGCCGCGCTCGAGGCGCTCGATGAGTGGACGCCCGCCAACATCGACGCCGCGCTCGAGCCTCTACCCGAGGTTCTCGATGTGAAGAAGCGCCTGGTATTCGGCGCCGTGCGCGTGGCAGAATGCGGCAACATGGTGAGCCCCCCGCTCGGCGAGACCATGGCGCTCATCGGACGTGACGACTGCCTCGCCCGTATCGACCGCGCGCGCCCGATGGCGCTCTAGTCCGTCAACCTGTCCGGAACCCCACATATCTTGCCTCTGCGCTCAGCTTCACGCTGCTCAGAAATCGCTTCGAGGCAAGATATGTGGGGTTCCTGCGTTTACCCACTCGAAGCCATCGGACGGGCGCGATCGCTCCGGTGCAGCTCGCCCCGACGATTCGCTACACTTATTTTGTTGTTGCGTGATTTGAACGCTGGATGTTCGGATTCGTGATGGTCAGGGCGCGCATGGGGTTTACGCCCTGCGCGATTTCCGAGCGAAGCGAAGCTGAGCGCAAGGCGTAAACCCCATGCGCGCCCGTCGACAAGGAGAGACCATGCCCACCAAGCCGCTTTCGTTTGCGACCACCTCTGCGTTCGAGATCTTAGGGCCAATCATGGTGGGCCCCTCATCGTCGCACACGGCCGGTGCCCTGCGATGCGCTCGCGTTGCCGCGACCTTGCTCGAGGGCGAGCCCACACACGTCACCTTTACCCTGTGGAACAGCTTTGCCCATACGTACCGCGGTCACGGCACCGACCGCGCGCTCGTGGCAGGTGTCCTCGGGCTTGACACGGATGACGAGCGCATCCGTGACGCGTTCTCACTCGCAGAAGAAAGAGGGCTCGACTATAAGTTCGTCATAGGCGGAGACGACCCCTCGATCCATCCCAATACGGTTGACATTGCACTCGAAAGCTCGAAGGGATCGTCGTGCAATGTACGCGGCGAGAGCCTCGGCGGAGGCAAGATGCGCATCAGTGCGATTAACGGCGTCCACGTTGAGATCTCGGGACTGTACACGACGCTCTTCGTCGCCCACCTCGACGCCCCGGGAGCCCTCGCCGCACTCACCGGCGCCCTCGCGGAAGCCCACATGAACATCGCCTTCTGCCGCACGTACCGCACGGAGCAGGGCGGGCATGCGTATTCGGTCTTTGAGACCGATGGCGCACCACAGCATGGCGTGCTCCCCATCGTCCGTTCGCTCGACCTGGTGACCTACGCGACCTTCATCGAGCTCCCCGGCTCGGTCACTACCCTAGGTCCCGGGATTTCCGTACCCGATCTATTCGATGACGCGGCGCAGCTGCTCCAAGCGTGCGCAGAGCACGATTTGAGCATCGGGCACGTCATGCGCATGCGCGAAGAGCGCATGGTTGGCGCTGATCGCACGCGGCACTGCATGGAACGCGTGATCGAGGTCATGCACGAGGAAACGACCAAACCCCTCGTTGATCCGCAACGCTCCCTTGGGGGCTTCCTCAACGGCGAAGCACAGTGCGTCCATCACGGAAGCGCCCTGCATGCCCCGAGCCTCCTGGGCTCAACGCAGACTGAGGCGCTCGCACGTGCGATGGCGGTGCTCGAGCGCTCGGCAACCATGGGCGTCATCGTCGCAGCCCCCACCGCCGGCTCCGCGGGCGTCGTGCCGGGATGCGTGCTCGCAGTGGCGCCAAAGCTGGCACATGACCGGGATGCAATCGATGCGATGACCGAGGAAGCCCTGTATTGCGCAGCGGCAGTAGGGCTCATCCTCTCAACGTCCGCCTGCGTGGCGGGTGCGGAGGGCGGCTGTCAGGCGGAAGTCGGATCTGCAGCGGCCATGGCGGCGGCGGCGTTGGTCCAAATGCATGGGGGAACGCCCGCACAGGCGCTCGATGCGGCGTCGATCACCCTTTCCAACCTTCTCGGCCTTGTGTGCGACCCTGTGGGCGGGCTCGTCGAGGTGCCCTGTCAAAACCGTAATGCCATCGGTGTCGCGGCAGCATTCACCTCGGCTCAGCTCGTGCTCTCGGGCGTGCACGCCCTCGTGCCGCTTGACGAGATGGCAAAGGCCATGCTCAATGTGGGGCACGCCCTCCCCTCGTCGCTACGTGAAACGGCCAAAGGAGGCATCGCCGTGGCCCCCTCCGCCCTGCGTGCCTGCGACCGGTGCGGCATGTGCATGGCCTAGCTGTGCACGATCACGCAATCGCCCACTTGAATGAGGTTGTAGAGCTCCCCCGCTTTATCCGTGGGAAGGTTAACGCAACCGTGGCTACCCGCCCATAGATATGCAGTCGGATTCGTGAACACGGAGGCCGACTGCCAACTCGCATCGTGCAGACCAATGAGATTGCCCACAAACGGCATCCAGTACGCGACAGGCGAGCGGTAGTCAGGCTCACCGTCTTTATCCATATCCATGCCGATGAGCGTCTCGTTTTGACGCTTGGCATTCAAGATGTACACACCGGTGGGCGTGGCGTCCCCCTCATTCGGGTTGCCCGTCACGCAGCCACTCTCCCACAGGATATTGCCCGACGCATCGTAATAGCGGCAATGTTGCTCGGTGAGGTCGATATCGCAGTAGGCACCCCAGTCCTTCTCGCCCTTGGCCGTCCAAACGGCGGCATTCTGGAGCGTCGGGATATCGATCTCGCCCACCTGCTTATTCGCAACGGCCTCCTGCAGGAGCTTCACCAACTGCTGCTCATCGCTATTCCAACCATAGGTGCCGCCCGAGACCGTGACGACCTTGCCGTCTGGGCGCGCGTACGTCCTCTGGCAACCTATGGTATCGAGCTTGGTCTCCGCGAGATCACGTACCCACTGGGCAAGGGGTTCCGTACTCAATGTGGGCTTGAGGGACTCGTCGAACGTCATCCACTGGACAAACGTGGCCCCGTCGAGCGTAGCGACCACCGATCCGCCCATCTTCAAATCGACATCGGTTCCGATGAGGCTATTGGCTTGATCGATCGCGGCCCGCAGCTCAGACTCCGATGCCCCGCCCGCGAGCGGAACAAAGCTCCCCTCATCGAGCGTCACATTTTTACTCAGGGTCGAAATCGCCCGCAACGCGGCGACCTCAATGGCCTCCTTGTCGAGCCTTTGATTGGAACGCGCCTTTTCCAGCGTGAACTTGCCCGCATCGGCGTCATACGCTCCCGCGGCGTCGAACGTACCGGTGCGCGTCTCGTTGAACGCATCGAGAGCAGCATCCAGGTCGGCGAGGAAGGCGTCGCGGTCGAATCCTTGCGGCAGGTCGATCTGGTCGAGCGAGACCTCCTCGCCACCATCGGCACTCGATTCGACGGCATCATTGAAATCAGTATTGGAAAGCGCCTCAACCAGGCGGACCGGCCACTCAAACGGATCGTTCGCACCGATAGTGCGATCGACCGCGGCCTCGGCGTCAATCACCTCACTGGCGGACTCCGGGTCGAAGGTCCAGGTAAAGCCATCACCCTCAACCGTGAGCCTATAGCCCTCCGCGGAGGAACGAACACGTGAAATCGCAGTGTCGCGGGTCATAAGCGACACATCGGTGTCGGCAATGACCGTGTTGGGGTAGCACACGTTGCCGAACAAAACGACACCACCACCATAGGCGATAACGAGCACGGCGAGAACGACGCCGAGCGCGATGAGAACACGGCGCCCGCGAGAGCCGTTCGGCGTGCTTGCGGGCTTGTCGCGCCAGTGACCCCCGCCGGCATGCGCTGGCCCGTGGCCACCCTCGAACGATCGTCCGTCCGCACCATGGGAAAGCGACACCGGTGGCATGACGGTCGTCTTCTCTTGCATGGGCGATGGCGTGTTCTGCAGTGGCGTGTTCATCTTGAAGATCAGCTCTCATGGTAATCGTTGTCTGAACGCAGCCATTATAGCTTAGACGAGCACCGACAACAGGAGGCCAATCGCTCGCAAATGGCGAGGTATCGCTTGCGTAAACCCCACTTACAGAAGTGTCACCCCGCGTTGGCTCCACTCGATTTTACAATGGAGACACATGCCCGAAATCACCGGCACCGTTCGCATCAAACGCGATTTGGAGGCACATCTTGTCAACCCGCATCCTTCTGGTCGAAGACGACCCCCTCATCATCGAGGCTCTCACCGAGCTCCTCGTCGAGTCGGGCTATCACGTCGACACCGCGGACACGCAGCAGCGTGCCATCGAACTCGCCGTGCCCGCAGCGGGATTGCACCCCTATCAGCTCGTGCTCCTTGACGTCACGCTCAGGCAGGGCAACGGATTCGCAGTCTGCGCAGCCATCAAGGAGAACACTCCGGACGTCCCCGTGATCTTCCTCACCGCATCCGACGATGAGTTCAACACGGTCACCGGGCTTCAAATGGGTGCCGACGACTACGTTGCCAAGCCCTTTCGCCCACGCGAGCTGCTCGCCCGCATCGCCGCGACCATTAGGCGCTCGCAGCCAAGCAGACGCATCGTGGGCCTCGGGCCCATACGTATCGACACCGATCGTGCGTATGTCGAACGGGCGGGCAAGGAGCTCACGCTCTCGGCACTCGAATATCGCCTGCTGTTGCTCTTCGCTACCAATCCTGGCAAGCTCGTGACACGCGACAAGATACGCGACGCCCTTTGGGACAGCGCAGGGACCTACATCGAGGAGAACACCCTGTCCGTCTACATCAAGCGCCTGCGCGACAAGATTGAAGACGACCCCAGCCACCCCAGGCTCATCCAAACCGTCCGCGGCATGGGCTACAAGGCGGAAGGGTAACCGATGCTGTTGAGGAATCGAGAGGTCAGATGCACCCTCCTTGTCTGCCTCACCGTGACGATAGCGGGAAGCATTGCAGCGTATCTGGGAACGCTGCACCTGGTTAAACAGATTCAGAGTCAGTCTTATCTTGTCATGACGGCCATAGTGCAAGAGAGCACAACGAACGCAATCACGTTCACCTCATCTGCCGGAGCCATCGCCATGGTGGCGGGGCTTTGCACCCTCGCCACGGGGTCACTGGTCACCGGTGTCTTCATCATTACCACCCGTCATCGGTACCGTGAGCTCGCACGCATGGCGCAGAATCTGGACCGTGTTCTCGCCGGGGAACGCGACATAAAACTACGCGACATGAACGAGGGAGAGCTCGCCATTCTCTCCAGCGAGATCGACAAGGTCATCGCACGCCTGCACCTCACCGTCGATGAGCTGCAGGCAGAAAAGCTCGCCCTCTCGGACGCGCTCGCCGATATCTCGCATCAGCTCAAAACGCCCTTGACCTCCATCGCCATCAGCACCGAGCTCATCCGCGACCGTCTGGCCGAACGCGGGGACGCACGTGACATAGTCGAACGCCTGCGTCTGGTGCAAAGGCTCCAAGGGCGCGTTGAGGACCTGGTGTCCGCCCTGCTCAAGCTCGCGCGGATCGACGCCGGCGTCATCAAACTCGTGAGCGGCCCGGTCGACGCCTCCGAGCTTGTGCGCAAGAGCTTTGAGCCCCTCGCCATCGCCTTCGATATCGCTGGTGTGGATTTCTCCTCATCCGTTCAGGAGGGATCCGGATACGAGGGCGATTTGTCCTGGAGCATCGAGGCGCTCGGCAACATACTCAAGAACTGCATGGAGCACACGCCGGCAGGGGGACGCGTGACCCTGTGCGTCACGCAAGATGTCCTGACGTGTCGCATACGCGTGGAGGACACCGGCCCGGGCATCGCCGAGGCCGACCTTCCCCACATCTTCGAGCGTTTCTACCGCGGGGAACGAGGTCGTGCCGAAGACGAGCCCTCGACCGAGGTGAATCCGGCGGGAGTCGGCATCGGACTTTCGCTCGCCAAAAGCCTCGTCACGGCCCAAGGAGGCACCCTCACCGCCGAGAACGTTCGAGATGAGGCAGGCGCGGTCACGGGGGCCGCATTCACCATCGTCTTCTTCAAGACAGTCGTGTAGGGGGCAACGAGCGATTGCGGATCCACACGCTTTGTGTCACGGACCGCTTCGCTCCAGAACCGCCCTTGCGACATGCAACACCGCCCAATGCCTGCTGCCACCGCCCCCCAACGCCACGGGATCATTGCGCACGTGACATATCTGTCACCCCGCGGTCATGGCATGGAAAGGACACTCGTCCAGTATCGTAGACAAGCATCCGCCAGGCGAAAGGACGGCCATGAACATACTCGAAGTCGAGCATCTCACCCGCGTATACGGATCGGGCGACACGGCCGTGACCGCCCTCGACGATGTGAGCTTCTCCGTCGAAGCAGGCGAGTTCATCGCGATCATCGGCAGCTCGGGGTCGGGCAAATCGACCCTCATGCACCTCATGGGTGGCGTCGACCGCCCCACCTCCGGCACCGTCAAGCTGCAGGGGCAGGACATCTTCGCCCGTAGCGATGAGCAGCTGGCCGTATTCCGTCGTCGGGAGGTGGGGCTGGTCTACCAGGTCTACAATCTCATTCCCGTACTCGATGTAGTCGAAAACATGACGCTTCCCGTCCTCATGGACGGACGCACCATCAACGAGCAGCGGCTTTCGGCGCTCATGCGCGCGCTCGGCCTCACCGGTCGCGAGCACTACCTTCCTAACCAGCTCTCCGGCGGCCAGCAGCAGCGCGTCGCGATCGGTCGAGCCCTCATGAACGCCCCCTCCGTTGTTCTCGCCGACGAGCCCACCGGCAATCTCGATTCGAGAAACTCCGCCGAGATCATGAACTTGTTGAGGGCCTCGAACAAACAATTCAAGCAGACCCTCATCGTCATCACCCACGACGAGGATGTCGCGCTTATGGCCGACCGCGTGATCGCCATCGAGGACGGCCGCGTCGTGAGTGATGAGCGGAGGATCTAACATGCTGACGAACCGCGCCCCTCACGCCGCATCGGACGCGGCGCGCACTTCCCCACTCGCCTCGCATACCGGCATCTTCTGGCACTTCGCCGCCCGCTCGCTCAGGCTCAACCGCACGCGCACCGTTGTCTCCATCATCGGCATCGCCCTGTCGTGCGCGCTCATCACGGCCATCTTCACGAGCGTCGTCACCCTGTACGGCGGCCTGCTCAAAGCTGAAATCGTCACTGACGGCACTTGGCAGGTCGAACTGGTGAACGTGCCCGAAGACGAGCTCGAAGCCGTGCATACCGACGCGCGCGTGGAGGAAAGCTATGATCGCATCTCATACGGCGATGCCCTCATGCCCAAGAGCTTTGAGGGGTACTGGGGCCGCTACCTGAGCGTACAGGAATGGCCCACGGCGGACGCCGTGGGAGATCTCAAGCCGCTCCCCACCATCCCCGAGGGCCGCGCGCCCGAGGCCGCCGACGAGATCGTCCTCGACCTCGACCTCAAGGGCATGACCGTCGAGAACGGCAGACAACTCTACGACACCCCGCCCTCGACCGTTAAGGACGCTGACGCCCCGCGTGCCAGCTGGGACGGTGCCCTCGAGATCGGTAGCACCATTGAGCTTGCACTCGGCCAGCGTATGTTCGTGGACGCCGAGAGCGGCACGGAGATTCCCTGCCTCTACGACGAGTCGCTCTATACCACCACGACCGATAAGGGCGATGTGATCAGTGAGTACCTGGCCGACATCGAACCCGCTCGGACGTACAAGGTCGTGGGCTTCTATGCACCCAAGAACGCGCAAGCCATGGACGTGTGGGGCTACTCCCTGCCTGGATATTTGGGCTTCGTCTCCTCGTCAGACCTCCCGGTGCGTCAGACGAGCGTGTACCTCACCACCAACCTTACCAGTCGCGCCGCGATCGACAAGTTCATCGGGGATTACACCGGCCTCGACCACGCCCTCTTCAACGGCGGCAATCGGGGCGACCTCGAGAACATGACCGTAACTGGCCAGACCGTCGCGTATTCGCATGACTCCCTCCTGCGCTACCAGGGTATGACGGACGACCGCTCCATCTGGGGAACCCTCTACACGCTTGCCGCGATCCTCTCAACCGTGGTGATCGTCGCCTCCATATCGCTCATCTACAACTCCTTCGCCATCGCGGTGTCCGAGCGCACCCGTCAGTTCGGGCTGCTGTCCTCGCTCGGAGCCAGTAAGCGCCAGTTGCGCCGCACGGTCTACGCCGAGGCACTCATGCTCGCCGGCATTGGCATCTCCATAGGCCTGGCCGTCGGGCTCGCAGGCACCTTCGTGGTGTTCAACGTCGCGGGCGAGGGCATAGGCATGCTCATCGACCAGGAGGCTTTCGCCGGCACGGGTCTCACCTCCATCACCGTGAACCCCATCGTGCTAGCCGTCTGCGCCCTGCTGGCACTCGTGACGGTGCTCGTCAGTGCCGCCATTCCGGCGTGGCGCGCGAGCCGCGTGTCCGCCGTGGACGCCATCCGCGCGAGCCGCGATGTGCGCCTCACCCGCCGTGAACGCCGCGGCATACGCGGCATGGGACGAGCCGCACGCACCGGAGCTCACGCACACCCCATCGCGCGCACCCTCGACGGCCTGCGCCTTCGCATGGGCGGCGTGCCGGCGCTGCTCTCCCATCGCAACCTCACGCGTGCCAGCTCCAAGGGACGCGTCGCCGTCGCCTCGCTCGCAGTCTCCGTCGCGCTCATCATCATTTCCGGTGGCATCTCGCACTACCTCGGCTTTCTCACCCAAGTGGTCGACAGCGGCGGTGGCGATATCGAGGTGAACCTCAGCCGCATGCTGACGGACGAAGAGACCACCGCTGACGGCGTCGCCGCGATAGACCAGGCGTATCGAGAGCTCGGCGGCGCGAAGACCGCTACCGGCAACGGCTACATGATCATGAGTTCGCTCTTCGCCAGCTTCGACGCCGGCATGATCGACTACGACGAGCTGTCCAGCCAAAGCGACCAATACGATATGCCCGACCGTGGGCAGACGGCGGACGGCACCGTGTACGCGCCCACCTCGGTCCTGTTCGTCGACGAGGACTCCTGGCGCGAGATCCTCGAGGCCAACGGGCTCGACGAGGCACGCTACGACGACCCCGACAGCCCCGTGGCCGTAGCGCTCAACGGTACGCAAACCAACGACGGCAGGCGCTATTCGGTGCGTGACCTGTTCGAGGGCACGGGCTCAGCGCGTATCTTCACGAACATCTCGACCGTGGAGGACACCTCGCTCGTCGAGGTTGGAGTCGAAGATAGTGCCCCCATCGTGCGCTACGAGGGCTACGGCAGCGGCGACGAGGCGCGCTACGACGAAGACGGCAACCCGATCTTCCGCAACGTGACCCGCCCGCTCGAAGAGGTTCTGCTCGATTCGTACGACCTGCCCGTAGGCGCGATCGTCAAGACCTTCCCCGACTCCATCAAGTCCTACGCGTCCATCTGGCCCACCCTCGTGCTGCCCGTGAGCGCCCTGCCCGCGCTGGCAGCCAACACGGAGGACGTGAAGACCGACGTCGACACCGGCAGCCTCGCCGCGCCCTTCGCGTTCCACTCGGCGCAAGGGTCGTACGGCAATGCGATGTACGCCTACCTCTCCTACGACGCGGAGGACTCGCGCGCCGCCGAGACCGAGATGAACACGATGGTCGCCAGCGACTTGAGCGGATCCGAGTGGTACACCACGCACCTCACCAACAATGCCGAGAACGTGCGAACCTCCCATCTCATGGCCGAGACCGTGCAGCTGTTCATCACCTGTTTCATCCTCATCACCAGCGCCATCGCCGTGGCCAACGTATTCAACACGCTCACGAACTCGATCATCCTGCGCCGACGCGAGTTCGCCATGCTCAAGAGCATCGGCATGGGCAACCGCGCATTCTGGCGCATGATCGCACTCGAGTGCCTGTCCTACGCATGGCGCGGGCTTGCCCTCGGGCTCGCACTCGGCGGCATCGTGACGTTCTTCATCTACCAGGCCATGATGATGAGCTTTGCGGGGCTTGACTTCGTGGTGCCCGCTGGCTGGGTATTCGCCGCCGTTGGCGTGGTCGTGCTCGTGCTCGCGCTCTCGACCATTTACGCTTTACGGAAGTCAAGTGTCGGGTCCATCGTGCAGACCCTGCGCGAGGACGCCATCTAATGAGCGAGGGATGCGCCGGGGGTGGGCGCGCCGAGCATTCCACGCGCATCCTCAAATGTGAGTGATGCGCAGGCTGCACCCGCCTCCTTCGCCCCACGACCGTATCAACACGACGAAAGGATCGACCGTGTCCGATTCCACGCCCGAGAACACCAACCCCACCGACGAGTTCCCGAGCACGCTCGAAGACGCTCCGCAGCCCACGCGGAAACTCAAGCTCCCCGAGGTCATACCGGTGATTCACCGCGGACCGAGCAGTGACGGCGGTACAACCGGTGCGCCGACGGGCGACGGTTCGCCCTACGCTGAGGACGCCGACGCGACGCCGCTTGAGGGCTCCGATGCAGAGGCATACGCGGCCCTCAAGGCCAAGCGCGCAGAGCGCCGCAAGAAGAAGCTCATCCACCGCGCCATCATCGCCGGCATAGCGGGTGCCCTCGTCATCGGCGGCGTCGTTGCCGTGAACGTGCTCAACCAACAGCCCGAGCAGGTCATGGAAGCCGTGACCGACATCGCGACGCAGGGCACGTTCTCCACGGTCATCGATTCAAAGGGCACTCTGCAGCCCATGTCCTCGACGGTCATCACGCCCGAGGTGACCGGACAGATCGAGTCCATCAACGTCGTCGCCGGGCAGCACGTGAACGAGGGCGACGTCCTCATGGCCATCAAGAACCCGGACCTCGACCGCGCCGTCGCCGAGGCGGAGCGAAACCTCAAACAGGCGAAGTCCGACTTAAACCTTGCCCAACAGACGCTCAACCAGGCCAGCCAGATCGCCGCGGCACCCACAAATGATCCGAATGCGGCCTCCGTCGATGACACCTCGAGCACGCAGTCGGCCGTCAACAGCGCACGATCTGCCGTAGAGGCTGCGCAGGCAGCGTACGACGACGCGGTCTCCAAAGCCGCGCTGCGCACGGTGAAGGCACCCGCAGGCGGCTCCATCGTCGCGCTCAACGCACAGGTGGGAGCCGACGTCGCCGAGAGCCTGGGCGGGACGAACGGGACGAGCGGACCCCTCATGCAGCTCGCCGACCTCTCCAAGATGAAGGTCACTATCCAGGTTGATGAGCAGGATATCGCGAGCGTCGCCGTGGACCAGACCGCGACCATCACCTGTCCCGCCTTCACCGACCTCACGCTCACCGGGCGCGTCACGGCAATCGCCTCCATCGCCTCGGGCGACACATCGACGATGTCCTATGACATGGGCGGCTCCCCCACCTTCGCCGTCGATATCCTCATAGATGCTCCCGACGCGCGCCTCAAGCCGGGAATGACCGCCGAGGTCTCACTCACCACACAGCAACTCGACAACGTCGTGATGGTACCCGTGACGGCCCTTCTCACCGATGACGGGCAGAGCTACTACGTCAACGTCGAGACCGACCCCGAGACGCACGCCATGGAGCGTCTCGACGTCGATGTCATCGCCAAGAACGACGACTTCGCCGTGATCGGCAAACCCGCCGACGCGCCTGCGGACCAGAACCCCGACATGCCCGAATCTCCCCTTTCGGACGGTGATGTCCTCGTGATAGCGGGCGGGAGCATGCCCGAGGTCATGGCTGACGGGGTAGAGTCCGGCGGCGGAATGGCGGTGCTCTAATGGCCGTCCGCCCCGTCATTGATATACGCCATATCCACCGCATCTTCGAAAGCGACGCAGGGCTGGCGCACATCTTGCACGACATCTCGCTCTCCGTGATGCCCGGCGAGTTCGTGGCGATCACCGGCCCCTCGGGCTCCGGCAAGTCGACCCTCATGAACATCCTGGGCTGCCTTGATACACCCACCTCTGGACGCTATCTGCTCGAGGGCCTCAACGTGGCGGAGCTCACCGACGATGAGCTTGCTGAGGTCCGCGCACTGCGCATCGGGTTCGTGTTCCAGAGCTTCAACCTGCTGCCGCGCATGACCGTGCTCGACAACGTGATGCTACCGCTCTCCTATACCGATGTGCCGCGCCGCGAGCGTGAAATGCGCGCCGTGCATGCACTGCGCGCCGTGGGGCTGCCGGTGGACCATTACGACCATCGCACGAACGAGCTCTCAGGCGGCCAGATGCAACGCGTCGCCATTGCCCGCGCGCTCGTAAACGACCCGGCGATCATCCTTGCGGACGAGCCGACGGGAAACCTCGACTCCACCACCGGGCGGCAGGTCATGGACACCTTTCACGCGCTCAAGCGCACCGGCAAGACCATCGTGCTCATCACCCACGATGCCGGCATCGCGGCCGAGGCGGACCGTGCCGTGCAAATCCGCGATGGACGTATCTTCGAGGGTGCCTATATCCCCTCGCCCAGCCCTTCCTCCCCCTCACTTCAGAACGGAGGTGCGCGATGAGTTTCACCGACCTTGCGCGCGAAGCATTACGCTCACTCGAAGCCAACCGCGGCCGCAGCCTGCTCACCATCCTCGGCATCGTCATCGGCATCGCCGCCGTCATCGCCATGACATCGCTCATCGGAGGCGTGCGTAACAGCCTCATAAGCGGCATGGGCCTCAACGCAGCGCGCATCGTCTACATCAATTGCGGCTATCCGCTCACGGACGACGACCTAGAGGACCTCAAGCGCCTTATGCCCGACTACGAGGCCATTGAGGGGACATGCGACAGCTATACGCAGGTGCAGATGGGCGATAAAACCGTGAGCGCGGGCATCACGGGTGCCAGCCCCACATTCCTCGAGATGACCGGTGCTGCCTCAAAGCTCGCCGAGGGACGCATCTACACGTCCGCAGAGGCAGACGCGAGCAGCCGCGTGGCCCTCATTGGGCGCAACGGCGTCGAGGCGTTCTTCGGCAGCCCGGGTGCCGAAGCGGTTGGCAAGACCATCCAGCTCAACAACAAGAGCTACACGGTGCTCGGCATCCTCGACGACGGCATGACGGGCACGGACTACTGCAACATTTACATGCCCAAGGCCACCGTCTTACAGGATTTTTCCCAAGACTGGGAATATCTTTCGAGCGTCGTGGGCCTAGCGCGCGAAGGTGTTGACATCGAGACCATCCAAGCCCAGACGGTCGAGCAGATCGCTACGCTCAAGAACATCCCCGAGGAGGACCGCGAATCGATGGTCTCCGTATGGTCCATGAAATCATCGATCGACCAGCTTGATACGTTCATGATGTCCTTCCAACTCATGATGGGATCTGTAGCGGGGATCTCCCTGCTTGTGGGCGGTATCGGCATCATGAACATGATGCTCACCAACGTGACCGAGAGGATTCGCGAAATCGGCGTCCGCCGTGCACTCGGCGCCCGCGGACGCGATATCACGCTGCAATTCTTGGCAGAGAGCGCGACGCTATGCGTTGCCGGCGGCATCTTGGGCACACTCGCCGGATACGGAATCGCCTGGGGACTTGCGATCGGTGCCGGCGCCCTTGGCTTCGACCTGGGAAGCATGACGGGGATGGGTTCGACCGGAGCGGCGCTAACCCCCGCAGTGGAACCCGGTGCCATCGCACTTGCCGTCGGCATATCTATACTTATTGGCCTGGTATTCGGCTACTACCCAGCGCGGCGCGCGGCCAAACTCGATCCCGTCGAGTGCCTGCGATATCAGTGACATCGCCCGGGAGTGTAGAACCCGCGGCAACTGAACCTTGATCAGCCCCTGTGTGGCCCAGAATGTGAGACATTCTGGGCCACACATACAAATATCGACTATGTGTACCGTCTTCGTTTGATCCATGCGCGCCGGCGAACCTGTTCAAGGACATTTGTTCATTATTTTTCGATAATCAGCGTTGACATAGCCCGTCGGAGCAGAAGAATCGTGCTCCGAGCTGCAAGTTGGCGGCGATTTGGTACACATTGTCGTTTTTTGTAATCTGAGTTGGCGGGCAGCATCCCAGCACCGAAAAAGCGAACGATCTCATCGATAGCGGTCGTGATGAACGCGTGGACACGAGTTGTTGGAATAAAAATTTGGCGAACCAAAAGAATGGTTCGTCAAAAGAAAAGTTTGGTAGCCCGTACCGGATTCGAACCGGTGATCTCCGCCTTGAGAGGGCGGCGTCCTGAACCGCTAGACGAACGGGCCAAAAGCGAGAAGCAAGCAGCGCATATGGCTGGGATGGAGGGAGTCGAACCCCCATTGACGGAACCAGAATCCGCTGTCCTGCCATTAGACGACATCCCAAGGTGATGCGCGTCACGCCTCAGCGCGAGGAAACACTATACGGAATCGTCTCTCTTCGCGCAAGCCCCAAACGCAAAGTTTTTTGAGTTTGTGGACGTATTACGAACGCAGCAGCTCAGAATACGACCTTGTGGCTATCCGGCGAACGAGCGCGGGGTTATGCGAGACGAAAATCAAGCCGAACCTCATCTGAACTTGCAGGTGCAGGATCTGACGCCACAGCTCCGCCTGCGTCACCAGATCGAGCATCGCCGTCGATTCGTCGCATATCAAAATCGCCGGGCGCGTCATGAAAGCGCGCACAAGGCAGAACCTCATGAGTTCCCCACCAGAGAGCTCATGAGGCAGACGGTCGAGCCAGCCCCTGTGAATTCCAAAGCGCTCAAGAAGCTCTTGCGTCCACGGAGCATCGAAATCACCCGCCTCGGCAAGTGATGCCTCCATGCGCATACGGGGATCGAAGGCCTTCTCGGGATGCTGGGAGATGAGCTGCACGCGCCGCGGCGAACGCCCCCTCTCCCCTGCAGATGCCCCCTCGACACGCACCGATCCAGCTGAGGGCTCCATATACCCCGCAAACACGCGGCAGAGGGTCGTTTTCCCCGCACCAGATGCCCCCAGAAGCGCCACGCGCTCGTTGGCGCGAACCGTAAGCTCAACGTCGGCAAAGAGCGGCTCCTTCGCAGCGTATGCGAAGGAGAGACCGTGAGCCTCCAGAAGCACCGGCTCTGCCGCATCGGGGCTCCCAGGTGGCAACGAAGCCCCCACGGCGTCATCCGGGTCACCAACTCCCCCACCTACCCCATGGAGGGCAATGAGCTCGCGACACAAGGCCTGCGAAAACGGATCCTCGAGCAAATGCGGGTTGGCGAAGCAGCGGGCCGCAGTCTCCTCAACCACGCGCCCATCCTTGAACACCGCAATGCGGTCCGCAACACGCACCGCCAGCTCAAGATCGTGCGTGATGAGGATGACGCCCGCACCGGTATCGGCAAATGCCCGAAGATCATCGACAGCCCGTACGGAAAGTTCGACGTCAAGTCCAGGCGTGGGTTCATCGGCAATCAAAAGGCGCGGCTCCTCCATAAGGGCGCACATGAGCAGTACGCGACGCGCCATGCCGCCCGAGAGCTCATGGGGATACATTTGCTCGACCTCGGGTGCCAGGCCATACAGCTCGAACAGTTCCCGCTGACGAACCTCGCGGCGGCAACGGTCGCGCAGCCGCTCCGCACGCGTAACGCCTCGCGGAGCGCCCTGAACCTGCCTGCCCACCCGCATGAGCGGGTCGAGATGCGACACACTCTGAGGAACGAGGCTTACACCGCTGCCCCTCAAACGTGCAAGCGAGCGGGCATTCATTTGCTCGCCATCGAACCAGATTTCACCCGAGACCGTGGAATTTGGCTCATAGAGCCCCAGCAGCGCATCGGCGAGCACGGTTTTTCCCGAACCGCTTGCGCCCACGACCGCCACCATCTCCCCCTCGTGAACGGAAAGCGTGAGACCATGAAGGACTTCGCCCCTCGAACGCTGAGAAAAGATACGACTCAGGCGGGACGAGGGCCCCGAGTTGCCCGCGCGAGCCTCACCGCGTGAATCGCGCATCTCAACGCAAGCGGCGGCGTACCGGTCAAATGAAACCGTTAGCCCCTCGACCGTGAGCAGGTGATGATCACCCGGATGATGCGATGACGGCGCGTGCGTATGGTTGTGATGCCGCTCGGTGTCGGCATGACGCTCCCCATGCTCTCCTGTGCCACACGGCGAATTCCCGCCCTCCCGGCAAGCGGAGCGACGCAAGCACGGAGCGGCAGATTGGTCGGTCATCTCTCCCCCTTACTCCTGCGACGTGCGTGCGTCGATGAGACGCCTCAAGCTTGAGCCGAGCATATCGAACAAGGCGACGCAGGCAACCAGCGCCGCACCCGGCAAGACCGCAAGCCACCAAGCGCCAGCCGTGAGATATCCCATCGACTCGGACAAGATCACGCCAATGGCGGGCTGGTCGGGCGAGAGGCCAAATCCCAAAAACGTGATAGATGCCTCATGCAAGATCGCATGAGGAAACGCCAAAACCGCCCCAACAATGAGCTGCGGGGCAATCGCCGGAATGAGGTGACGCACGACCACGCGCGGCCAAGAGACGCCCAGGGCAGCACTCGCCTCAAGATACGGTTCACGCTTTGCCTGCAGCAACTCCGCCCGCAGCAATCGGGTCAAACTCGGCCAATGCGTGAGCGCGACGCCAATCGTCACGCCCCAAAACCCACGTCCGAGCGCATAACTTATGAGCAACAGCAGCACGATATGCGGAACGCCCATTACGAGGTCCGTGAGCCATGAGACGGCCGCATCGGACGCTCGCCCCCCAAAGGCGGCGAGTACGGCCAGGACAAGCGAGATGCAGGTCGTGACAGCCGATGCCAGCAGCCCGACGAACAGGGACGTTGACAAGCCTGCGAGGGTACGCAGCAGCATGTCCCTGCCCATCTGATCCGTCCCAAAGGGATGTGCGCATGACGGAGGCAGCATCTTAGACGCGAAATCGGTGACGGAGGCTCGGGCGGCCACCACTCCCCCCGCAATGGCGACGACGAGCAGTACGGAGATACACAGCGTGCACGCTGCCACAAGACGCACGCGATTGTCCATTACGCGCGCAGCGGGACGATGGAACACGGTCGGACCGTCGCGATGGGAGCTCCCCGAGCCCTCCGTGCGCAAGGTATCAGTGGGCGGCATGGGGCTTCCCCTCTCGCATGCGCGGATCGACAACGGCATACAGCACGTTCGCAATCGCATTGCCCGCGAATACGAATGCGGCGCTACCAAGCGCGATACCCACGAGCAAGGGCGCGTCACCGCCCAAACCCGCCGTCACAGCCGCCTGGCCCAGCCCAGGATAGGAAAACACCTGTTCGACCAATACCGAGCCTCCAAAAATCTCCCCAACAGAGGCGAACTGAAGCGTGAGGGCGGGGAGGATCAAATTACGAAAACCATGACGTAGCAGAATATCGCGACTCGATTCACCG
The DNA here is from genome assembly GCF_052346665.1 of Collinsella sp. Lineage (NCBI taxonomy): Bacteria > Bacillati > Actinomycetota > Coriobacteriia > Coriobacteriales > Coriobacteriaceae > Collinsella > Collinsella sp. Next base: position 42,049 of record NZ_DAWDUX010000004.1, on the reverse strand, counting down.
CGAGCACGCGCAAAGCGAACGTAATCGCTCTCCAGCACGTCAACGACCTTTTCACGCGTATGGAGGGCGATGGTGGGAAGTCCGGTGACCGAGAGGGTGAGCGCCGGCAGGGCCACATGACGCACGCGCTCGAACAGGGAGATGTCCGAAACGCTTGCGCCGATGGGCGCCGAGAAACCAATGGGAAACCATCCGAGGGCGACGGAAAAGACCATAAGCGCGACGATTCCCACCCAAAAAGCGGGCGTGGACGAGAGCGCGATGCACGCTCCGCTGACCACTCGATCAACCGGGCCGTCGCGATGCGCGCCCGCCGCAATGCCGAGGGTCACGCCAAGGACACCCGACAGCAACCATGCGCTCATCATGAGCACGAACGAACTTGCGAAACGCTCCCCTACCACGTGGATGACCGGCGCGTTATAACGAAGACTCGTGCCCCAATCACCCATGACCACGCCTTGAGCCCACAGGACATACCGCTCCCAAAACGGCGCGCCCGACCCCCAGTGCGCGGCGAGCTGGGCCCGCTTGGCGGCGCTCATGCCCAAGAGCGCCTGCTGTCCCACGTTCGCCTGAACCGGATCGATGGGAGAAGCCGCCACAAGCGCGAACGTGACGAAGCTGACGGCAATCATCAGCGCACAGAACCTCAGCACCTCGCGCAAAGCGAACCGCCCCGCAAGACCCACATCCAGATGCCTCACGTTATGCCCAGCTCCACGTGTCCACGTTGTTCACCAGCGACCAGCCGTGCCCATGGGGGTGCGGCTTTTGATGGGCGACATCCAGCCCCTCGCGCTTGAAATACAGGTGGTCGACGTTGGCGATCCATGCCCACGTCGCGGCGCCCTTGGGTGCCACGCCCTCGGTTCCGTCCCACATCGCCTTTTTCCAGAACTCATACGACGCCTCGACATCCGTCTGCGCGAGCGCTTGGTCGAGGTACGCATCGACAGTCTCGTTCTCATAGCAGCTGTAATTGCCCCAGCCCGTGGAATAATGCAGTTCATAGACCTCAACCGGCGAGTTCGAGCCCCAGCCCCACAGGATGGGCTGGCTAAATTGCCGAGGATAGATCTCGTCCCAGCTCCCGCCTCGAGGCGTCACCTCAAGGCCGAGTTCGCTCATCTGATTGGCGAATTCATTCGCCAGCGCCTGGCGCACGGAGTCGTCGGACGAATACCAGATGTCGAAGGCTGCGCGCACGCCGTCGCGGCTCCGAACACCATCCTCGCCGCGGAGCCAACCCGCCTCTTCGAGCAGACGGTTGGCCTGCTCGCGATCGAAATCGACCTGCATGTCGTCACTCGACCACGGCATGCCGTCGCCGACCGAACACGCAACCTTGCCGTACCCGTCTAGCACCTGCTCGATCATGGACTCACGGTCTATACCGCAGTTGATGGCACGACGGATCGCAAGGTCGCAGGTCACGTCATTGCCCATCTCATACGCAATGTCGCCCTCGAGCACCTTGGTCTGGCCGGAAGGCACCGTCGGAAGCGAGACACCACGCGAGTCGACCGTCTCGTACGCCACAAGCTCATACCCATCGAAGGCCTGGTGGGCATGCGTGGCGTACGTATAGGCGATGTCGACCTCGCCCTTCTGCACCGCGGCGAGCGCGGCATCCTCATCCATGAACACCACGACCACGCGCTCCATAGTCGGCGTCGTACCGTAGTAATCGGGATTGGAGGCGAACACGACCTGCTGCCCCTTGTCCCAACGCTCCAAGACATACCGGCCCGATCCAATGGGCTTCGCGCCGTAGCCCTCACCATAGGCGTGTTCCGGCACGATACCGAGAACGGCAAGCGTGTACAGCAGGGCATTATACGGTTTGTTGAGGTGAAGCTCGACAACCGTATCGCTCACGGCGACGGCGGTGTCGACCATGGAAAGATCTGCCTCCGAGGCCGAGCTTTGGATAACGCCGTTGACCGTAAAGGCGACGTCGCGAGCGGTAAGAGGCTCGCCGTCCGTAAACAAGACATCGTCGCGAATGGTGAACGTCCAAACAAGGCCATCGTCCGAGCACAGGTACTCGGTAGCCAAATCGCTCACGATGTTGAGCTGCTCATCAGTTGTCACGAGCGTCGACTGAATGAGCGGCTCGTGCACGTGCTCGCCGCAGCCCCACGAGACGAGCGGATCAAACCCCGCGGCAGGCTCGCTCGTCGCGTTCATGGCGACGACGACCTGCGAGCGCCCGCTGGAATCGATGGATGAGCCACTCCCCGAGGCTTCACCAGACGACGCGCATCCCATAAGCGCGCCCGTCGCGGCAAGGACCGCTCCGGCGGCGGAACCGGCGAGAAGCCCTCTGCGGCTACATACCGGACATCGTCCATCAGCAAACTCGGGACGGACAGGGGGCGTAATCAAAGCGCGGTGGGTCACGATAGCTCCTCAATAGTGTTACGCATATGCATATTCGTAATACTAGCAAGTGCCATGATACCACTGATGGATTGTCCTCGAGAGAAAAGATGGAGAGACGCCTCGCCGCCTCGCAGACCCGAGGTGCCACCTCAACCCGCCGCCCGATCGACTCGACCGCCACGACCCGGCCCAGCAAATCCCGCTACAGACCGAGAAATTCGAGGAGCGCGGCCTTGTCGTTGGCAACGGCCCCTGCGATCGTTGCTTCCAAGGCGCGCTTGAGCGCCGCCCCGACGTGCGGCCCAGGCGTCATGCCGCGCGCGATGAGGTCCCCACCCGTCAAAGCGAGCGTCTTGATGCTAAAAGCCTCGTGATTCGCCATGAGCTCGCGGCACATCTCGCGCATGCGCTCAATCTCGTCCACGTAGTAAAAGCAACTCGGGGCCTTGCCGAGGGTGTCGGCGCGCTTGAGGTCGAACAGCTCGCCCATAAGACGAGCGGTGTCGACCCCCGGTGCCGAGAAGCGTTGCATCATGCGCAACAAGTCAACGCGTTGCGGCCTGAGCGGCTGATCATGATACCGGATGAGAAGGGTCGCGTCGCGAATCAAATCGTTGCCGCATGAGAGGCGCCGCATAATCGTCTTTGCCATGACCTCGCCACGCTCCGGGTGGCCGTAAAAATGTCCACGCCCCCGGTCGTCAAGGGTAAACGTCTGGGGTTTGGCGATGTCGTGCAGCAGAGCCGCCCACATGAGCGACGCTGAGACGGGGGTATTCGGGTCCCCGCCGTCAATGCGAAAACTCGACAACTCCCCTGCAACCGTGAGAACGCGCGCAACGTGCTCGTACACGTCGAAAGCATGATATTTGGTGTGCTGGTCAAATCCGCGCGCGGCAGCGAGCTCAGGGATCGCCGCACACATGACCTCGGGATACCGCACGAGGGCGTCACCCCCGCGGCGAGTAACGAGAATCCCCTCGAGCTCAATACCCACACGTTCACGTGCCACCTGGTCGAGCAACGGAGCACAAGACGCCAGTGCCATCGCCGTGGCAGCATCCATGGAGAAGTCAAGGCGGCAGGCAAAGCGTACGGCACGTAGCATGCGCAACGCATCTTCCTCGAAACGACGACGGGGCTCCCCCACCGCGCGAATCTGCCTACGCTCTAAATCACCACGACCGTCATAGCAGTCGAGCAGCCCTCGCTCGGGATGCCATGCCATCGCATTGACGGTAAAGTCCCTGCGCGCCAGGTCGTCTTCAACGCAGGAGGCTCGTTGCACATCCTCGGGGTGACGGCCATCCGTATAGAATCCGTCCAAACGGTATGCCGTGACCTCAATGCGCTCTCCGCCGACGACGGCAGTGATACCCCCGAATTTGATGCCCGACTCGATTACTGAGATCCCCGCGCCTCGCAGAGCCGCCGCGCTCTCCTCCCACGAACCGCTGCAACAGATGTCGATATCGTGACCGGACGTGCCCATAAGCGCGTCGCGAACCCAACCTCCAACAATCCACGCCTCGAGACCGGAAGCCTCGAGCGTGCGCAAGACCATGACCGCGGCATCGCTCGGCACCGCGCCGTTAAGGGCGCTCCCCGCAAAAGACATGTCCGTGGAATGCTGCATGGTCCTCCTTGCTCTTGCGCCCCAGTATACCAAGCATAAGACCCCATTATCCTCAATCAAATGGTGCAATTGGGGACGTACCCCAATTGCACCAGTTGAGCCAAAAGGGCGCCGCCGGCGAGAGGCCGACGGCGCCCAAAAGCAGCAAGATCAAGGTCGAGAATTACTTGCGCTCGAGCTTGCGAACAGTGACGCGCTTGGAGTACTCGTCAACGCGGCCGAAGTCACCCAGACCAACGCTCTCGGCGACGTTGGCGCCGGTGGCCATGGCGAGCTTCATGGCCTCCTCGACATTGTCGCGATCCTTGTACCACTTGAGCAGGAAGGCGGCGAGGGTGCAGTCGCCGGCGCAGACGGAGGACACGAGCTTGATGTTGAACTCGCGCTTGGCGTACCAGATGTCCTCGCCGTTGGAGAAGTAGGCGTCGCCGCGGCTACCGCGGGTGAGCAGTACGTTCTGGACGCCGGCCTCATGGGCGAGCTTCATGGCGACGCGGACCTCGTCGTCGGTGTTCACCGGAACGCCGAAGATCTCACGCATCTCGTGATGGTTCGGCTTGATGAGCAACGGCTTCTTGGAGGCAAGCGTCTTGAGCTTGTCGGAGGAGAGGTCGAGGACCACGTCGGCGCCGCGCTCCTGGGCATGCTCCATGACCTGATCGAGGAAGTCCTTGGAGGCGCGGGGCGGAACGGAACCGGAGACGATCAGGCAGTCCATGCCGGTGCTGGTGTCGAGGATGTCGTAGAGCTCCTGCTCGTACTGAGGGGTAAGCGGGGCACCGGGGTTGAGGACGCCGTACTCGTGCTCGCCGTCGTTGATATAGGCGCAGATGCGCGTCACGCCGTCAATCCAGACCGGACGGCACAGGCAGCCGAGGTTCATGGTCTCCTCGACGATGAACTTGCCGGTGAAGCCGCCAAAGAAACCGAGGGCGACGGAGTCGACGCCGAACTTCTTGAGGGCGAACGACACGTCGAGACCCTTGCCGTTGGCGGTATAGCTGGCGGAGTTCGCACGAACGTTCTCATCGGGAACGAGCGCGGGGCCGGCGACCGTCATGTCAACGGCGGGATTGGCAGTCAGAGTGTAAAACATACAGCCTCCTAATCAGACGCACTGACCTCCATAGCGTAGCGCAAATGAAAGCAGAACATCGGCCACATAGGTGATAAATCGATTTATCGGCAAATATACGATGGCCGGCTGCAGCCCGTACCGCGGTGGTGGAGCGTGCAGCCGGCAAATTTGCTCGCGTTTAGCGAGCGGCGGCCTCGAGCAGCGCCTTGACTTCCTCAGCAGTTGAGCAGGCAAGCGCCTTCTCGGCAAGCTCATCGCACTCTGCCTTGGACCACTGGGAGATGGTCTTGCGGGCGCGAAGGATGGACGGCGCGGACATGGAGAACTCCTCCAGACCGAAGGAGATCAACAGCGGCTCGAGCAGCGGATCGGCCGCAGCCTCACCGCACATGCCCACCATGATGCCGGCATTGACGCCGTTCTCAATGATGTTCTTGATGGAACGGAGCACGGCCGGGTAGTACACCTGATAGAGGTTGGAGATGTGGTCGTTACCACGGTCGGCGCACATGGTGTAGCCGATGAGGTCGTTGGTGCCGATGGAGAAGAAGTCGGCCTCCTCGGCGAGCTTGTCGGCGATGAGGGAGGCGGCAGGAGTCTCCATCATGACGCCGACCTCGATGTTCTCGTCATACTTGAGACCCTCGGCCTCAAGCTCGTGCTTGCACTCCTCGACGAGCGCCTTGACGGCACGGACCTCCTCAACGCAGGTGACGAGCGGGATCATGATCTTGACGTCGCCGAAGGCACCGGCGCGCAGCAGGGCGCGGAGCTGGACCTTGTACTGGTCGACGTACTCAAGGCAGTAACGCACAGCGCGGAAGCCCATGAAGGGATTCTCCTCCGGCTCCATGGCGAGGTAAGGAATCGCCTTGTCGCCGCCCACGTCAAGCGTGCGGATGATGACCGGGGCGCCCTTCATGGCAGAGGCGACCTTGCGATAGGCCTGGAACTGCTCCTCCTCGGAAGGAAGCTCGGTGGCGTCCATGAACAGGAACTCGGAGCGGAACAGGCCGATGGCCTCGGCATCGTGCTCGAGCGCGTTGGGAACGTCGTTGGGGCTGCCGATATTGCAGGCGAGGATCTTCTTGATGCCGTCGGCGGTGACGGTCTCCTGGCCGCGGAAGGCCTCGAGGGCCGCCTTCTCCTCGGCGAACGCCTGGGCCTTGGCCTGGTAGTCGGCGAGGACGTCACCTTCGGGCTCGGCGATGACAACGCCCTTGGAGCCGTCGACGATGGCGGTCATGCCGTTGCGCAACGCGGAGCAGCTGTTGGCAACGGAGAGCACCGCGGGGATCTCCAGGGCGCGGGCGATGATGGCGGAGTGGGAGGTGCGGCCACCGGTCTCGGTGACGATGCCGGCGACGTGCTCCTTGTCGATGGTGGCCGTCATAGACGGAGTCAGGTCGTGCACGACCACGACGGTGTTCTCGGGGAGAACGGAGAGGTCGACGACCTCGACGCCGAGCAGCTCGGCGAGGATGCCGGTGCGGATGTCGGCGATGTCGGCGGCGCGCAGGCGGAACATCTCGTCGTCCATGGACAGGAACATGTTCTCGAACATGGTGCTAGCGTCGACGAGGGCCTGCTCGGCGCAGGCGCCGCCGTCGATGGCACCGTTGATGGCGTCGGTCATGCCGGGGTCCTGGGCAAGGATGATGTGGCCGGCCATGATCTCGGCCTCGTTCTCGCCCACCGCGACCTTCATGTGATCGGCCTGGGCCTGGGTCTTCTCACAGAAGACGGCCAGCGCGGCCTGGTAGCGCTCCTTCTCGGCGGCAGTGTCGGCGACCTCGTGGGGCTCGAAGGTGAGGTCGGGATCGACGGCGACCATAACCTTGCCGATACCGATGCCCTCCGAGGCGTTAACTCCCTGATACATTACGTTTCCTCTCTCCCGTTTCCCTCCCGTGCGCGAGGGAAACAAAAAGCAGGCGCCCACGAGTTCGCGGACACCTGCAATTACACCTATATGATTAGATGTCTGTCATCAAAGACAATGCTCGCGGGCGCGAACTACTCGCCGAGACCGCTCTTGATGAGCTCGATGGCGGCAGCGAGGGCCTCCTTCTCGTCAGCACCGTCGCACTTGACCTCGACCTCGGTGCCACAAGGGATGCCGGCAGCCATGAGGGCCATCGGGGACTTACCGTTGACCTCCTTGTCGGGGGCGACAACGGTGACATCGGAGGCGAACTTGCCCATGGTGGAGGCGAAGAGGCCGGCAGGACGCATGTGGAGACCCTGGGGGTTGACGAGGGTAGCCTTCTCAGAAACCATAACCTGACTCCTTTGAGTGATGCTCGCGCGGCATGACTATCCACGCGGCACAAAAACACGACTCGCTCATTGTATACCCTTTACGGAAGTTTGGGGAGTAGGTTTGGAATGAAACGATTTATCGTGAGGCGGAATGGTCGGGGCTTGACCTCAGAGCGCAAAATGCCCGGATGCCGTGACGGCATCCGGGCATTGGATGTAAGGGTGCGCCATGGGGGATTCGCGTCCGCCTACGGCGTCCGCAGCTCCGGGCGCTACGCGCCCTCGCACGCTCGCTGGAAAACGCTCACGCGTTTTCTCAGTCTCGCGACCCTAATGGGTTCGAATCCCCCGCACATACCCGATAAAAGCCCGGATGCCGTGATGGCATCCGGGCATTGGATGTAAGGGTGCGCCATGGGGGATTCGAACCCTCGACCATCGGATTAGAAGTCCGGTGCTCTATCCAGCTGAGCTAATGGCGCGTCATATGAACCGCATCGCGGCAGGGATGATTATAAACGAATGAGGCCTACTCGCGATACTTCGTGAGTGTTGGGGTGCTCATGAAGGTGAGTTCAGCAGCTCCAGGCGCAGTTGTCACCTCATAGGTGCATACGATTGACTCGCCTGCGCGCAAGTTGGGTCGAGAGGCATGAAAAACCTGCAGACCCTCATGCTCAGCCTCTACAAACTCTGCTCCATTCGACGCCTCAAGAGTCGAGATGGAACCCCCAGAAGGAACATAGATGTACAGTTCGGGGTAAAGATTGTCTCGATCGAAGCCGTCTAAATAGCCCGAAATATAGTCCCCTGCGGTCTCGATAATATCGGACGTAGCGGTATTCGCAAAGGTCGTTTGCACGTGATATGTACGTGATCCATCGGCATTATCGCTCGAGGAGAGCACCTGATTGTCGATATCGATGTACCAGCCCATCTTCGAGCCAATCCACAACGAGAAATACGTGCCCACTGCAGGCTCTGAAGAATCGGTCAGCACTGAGCCCGAGCAATCGAGAGCGCTCAGTGCATCCTGCTCGGTCTCATCGGAGAGCCAGAACATGACAGAGCGATTGTCGACGCCCTTGGCCATAAGCTCTGCAAACTGCATGAGGGTACCGGAGTTGAGGCCCGAGAAAAACTTCTCGAATGCAAGGTCGGCAGCCTGGGCAAACAGCGCATCCGTTAGGTCGCCATTACCAGATGCGGAGGTCTCCTTAGACAGATAATTCCAGTACAGGTCGTGCTGGAGAACCTTTGTGGCATTCGAACCGTCGACAACCGTTCCGTCTTCAAGGGTGATGGAGCCCGCAATGGCAAGCAAATCTTGAACTACGGCAGGAGTCACGGAGATAACACCATCTAGCTGAACGCCGGTCTTCTCTTCATATGCAGCAGCCCAAATCGCCGCAACGCGCGGAAAATCGGGATCCATACCCGCATCGCGCGCAACGTCCATAAAACCACCGAACAATGCACGCTCGGCATCGGTGATGCCCATGGAGGCGGGAGTGGCCTCCTCCATAACGTCATACACCTTGGAAAACTCGTCGAGCTCGATCTTGCCGTCCTGAATGCGCAGGGTTCCCATTGATCCGGGAAAACCGCCCGAAGCACGCATCTCGGCGGAATTTTGAGCAACAATTAAGTACGTTCGATTACCTTCGGCTCCCAGAACGGGCGCAGCAAGCGGGGAGAAATCCGCAGCCCCCTGAACAAGCGCGTTAACTTCAGAAAGCTTTTGGCGAGCCGGACCCATAATCTCCTCCAGCTGCGGCAACGCGAACTGCGGAAGAGACTCGACGGTCTCAGCGCATTCCGCGAGTGACGGAGCGGCGTCCCCCACCGCCTCGAACAGCTGGGTTGCTGCTGCCACGTTAATTGTCTTATCAGATGAAATGAGTTCCGCAGGAGGATTCGCCTCGAGAGCATCGAGCACGGGCACAAGAGCATCGGTGGCGACCTTGTCCAAGGAGCCGACGAGCGTGCGGGCAGATGTAATATCTTGGCCATAGACCGGCATGAGAGAGACCACCGTCCAAAGCGGAGAATCAAGGCCGTCAGTCATTTCTCTTGTAAGGTCGGCGAGGCTTTGAGCCGCTTGGGAGGCGGAAGAAAAATCTTGCGCCTTAACCGAATCGGTAATAGCAGAAATTGCGGACATCGCGCCCGAGGCCTTTGCTTTGAGATTCTTGGCAGAGAAAAACGCGGACACGCCCACACCGGATATTGCGACGATCAGAACAAGGATTGCACCCAACAGAACAAAAGGAGCCTTCTTGCGATCCTTGCGCCGAGGGCTCTGAGCATGAGAGGAAGAGGACAGACCATAGACCGGCTTATAAGAAGAATCATAAGCATCGTGGACGCTGCTGGGAACATAAGGATTCCGAGGCTGAAGTGGCTCCGGATGCCGCTCTTCTTCCGTCTTAAAATGACGGCCTCGTGATTGGTTATCCATATCAGACATGCTGGATTATCCTCCTCAATGTCAGTCGCATTCGACCCTGTATTTTAGCCGAAGCCTTAAGCTGCCATCCTGACCCCGCAAAACTCTACTAAACTAACCACAGTGAACCATCGCACTGCCAAGCACCGGAGTGACACATGCCAAATCAAACGCCCGACATTTCCATCGTGGTCCCTTGCTACAACGAAGAAGCCAGCCTCCCCTTGTTTTTAAACGAACTGGCCCAAGTTGTCCGTAGCATGAGAGCCGCCAAGCCACTGGAATTTGAAGTAGTGCTCGTGGACGATGGCTCGAGCGACAGTACTCTTGCCATCATGAAGGAGCAGACAAACGTCTGCTGCAATGATTATTGTATTAAATGGGTGTCATTTTCGCGTAACTTCGGTAAAGAGGCTGCACTCTACGCAGGACTGGAACACGCGACAGGAAATCTAGTAGCGACGATGGACGCCGACATGCAAGACCCCCCATCGCTGTTACCGGAAATGTATCGAATCTTGCAGGATGAGAATTGCGACAACGTCGCCACGCGCCGCACAACGCGCGAGGGCGAACCGCCGATTCGCTCCTGGTTCGCGCGTATGTTCTACCGCATCATCAACAAGATCTCCAAAGCCGACATCGTGGACGGAGCCCGTGATTTTCGCCTCATGAAGCGTCCGATGGTCGACGCCATCCTGTCCATGCGGGAATACAACCGCTTCTCCAAGGGCATCTACGGTTGGGTCGGCTTCAAGACTGTCTGGCTCCCCTACGTCAACGTCAACCGGGTTGCCGGCGAAACCAAATGGAGTTTCTTCTCACTTTTGCTGTACTCAATCGATGGGATCGTCGCATTCTCCACTGTGCCGCTGTCCATCGCCTCGGTCATGGGCACGCTCTTTTGCATCGTCGCCTTTTTCGCCTTGATTTTCATTATCGTTCGGGCTCTGCTCTTTGGTGACCCCGTCGATGGATGGCCATCGCTTGCCTCGATTATCATCTTTATTGGAGGGGTGCAGCTGCTGTGCTTGGGAATTATGGGTCAGTACCTTGCTAAGACGTACCTTGAGACTAAGAACCGCCCGCTCTACATCGTGAGGGAGTCCAACCTCGATGAATAATGGTTCACATTACCCAGCCTCCGGCAATCGGCTGAAAACGGCTCTCTTTTGGGCAGCCTGCCTAACTTTGCCCGTTATGGTCCTGGTTGTCCTCTCCATATGGGGCGGAGTGTATCCCTTCGGACCGGAATCGTTCCTCACCGAGGACCTCAAATACCAGTACATCGACTTCTTCACCTGGTTTCGCCATGTGCTCACCGGCGAGGCGAATGTGTTCTACTCCTTCGCACAGGGCATGGGGTCCAACACCTGGGGACTGTACAGCTACTACCTTGCGAGCCCGTTCAACCTGATCATCCTGCTGTTTGACGAGGCGCACCTCACCTTGGCGATCTACGTGATCGTCGCCCTCAAGCTCGCGTGCATGAACACCGCGATGGCCTGGTATCTCCGTCGCCGCTTCACCCTGCAGCGCACCTGGGCGCTCGCGCTCGCCCTGTGCTACACCTGGTCCACTTGGACCGCGACCAACCTGCGCAATCCCCTGTGGCTCGACGCGTTGATCCTGCTGCCGCTCATGGCATGGAGCTGCCGGCAGCTGCTGCGCACGGGACGCTTTATCGGGCTTTCGCTCCTCGTGGCAGCCGATGTCATCACCTGCTGGTACATGGCCTACATCACGCTGCTCTTTTGCTGCCTGTTCGTGCTGTTCGAGCTCGCCGTCATGATATATGACGATGAGGTGCGCCCCGCGCGCTCGTGGATCGCGGGGCGGGCGGTGAGATTCACCGTGGCGATTCTTTTGGGGCTCGGCCTCTCCGCGTGGACGTTCGTCCCCACCGTACTTGCCATGATGGGCGGCGGCGCAAAAACCGCCGTTGGCATGTTCCAGACGTATCCGACGGCCCTCATCAGGGGATTTCTTCCCTTTGCATGGAATATCGACCACGCACCCCAGTTTTATACGGGCCTGATCCCCCTTGTGTTGGCGATCTCCATGCTGTTTGAGAAGCGCATCGACAAGAGGCTTCGCGCGCTGACGCTCGTGTTCGCCGGGTTCCTCGTCGTGAGCTCGGTGCTAGGGCCGCTCATGTACGTCTGGTGCGGCTTCCGCCAGCCCAACGGGTTCTACTGCCGCATCGCTTTCCTGTTGAGCTTTTTGGAGATTTGGGCAGCGGCGTTCCTTCTCATGAGACGGGCCGCTTGCCGCGCCGAAGGTTCGAACACCCGCACCGTCTCGTGGACCGAGGCGGGCGGGCGGTCAGCATGCGCCGCCCCCATCGCGCGCAAGCTCGCACCGTTTGGTACGCTCGTGCTCGTCCTCGCGGACCTCGGCTTCAACGCCCACGTGTGCTGGAACCAGCTCTACATCAACTACCCGCAAGACACGCATGACACGTATGTCAACGATGCCGACACGCAGGTACGCGAGCTCAAGCAACTCGACGCGGACGCCTTCTACCGGGTCGATAAGACATACAACCGTGCCGGCGCCGCGTTCAACGAGGGCATATCGCACGGATTCAACCAGCTGTCGACGTACTCCTCGGCAAACAACCCCCAGGCCGTCGCGTTTCTCAACTCGCTGGGCTACAGCTCCGAAGGGGAGTTCTCGAGCGTCTACGCCGCCCCCAACCTCGTCATGGACAGCCTGCTGGGCGTGCGGTATATAGGAACGTGGAGCAAACCGGTCGCATCGACTGAGACGACGCTGCCCCATTCGAATGTCACCTCGCCCGTGTATTACAATCCCCACGCGCTCTCGCTGGGCTATCCGTGCGCGAATGGTACAAACAGCGAGTCGACGCTCCAGGGCGACGACCCCTTTGAGCGCCAAAACGCCCTGTTCGCGGAACTGACGGGAATCGACAGGCCGCTGTACACGCAGCTCCAGGGTGTCGAGCAGGCAAGATCGGATGCGAGCATCACCTGGGCCGTCAAGCTGCCCGCGCACACCATCGGTTACACCTACGCGCAAACCGGCGTTGAGTCCGACTGGTCCCAAAGCGTCGGCCTGATCGTTGGCGGCGAGATGATCAGCAGCGAGGCGACGCGCTTCTCGCACAACGTTCGCGCCTTTGGGGAGTCCGGCGACGAGAGCACCCAGCATGAAATCAGCATGGTGCAGGGCTCTCCTGAGACCCAGCTTCCCCCCAAGAGCCAATGCCTGTTCTATGCGCTGAACATCGACGTGTTTGAGGAGGGCATCGAGCGGCTGCAATCGCGACAGTTTACCCCTGACGTGTTTGAAGACGGGCATGTCGAGGGCGTATACAACGCGGAAAAGCAGACCGATCTTGTGCTGTCCATCCCGTATGACAAAGGCTGGAGCGCAATAATCGACGGCAAGGAGGTCGCGCTCTCCCCTGCCTTCGGCGGCGGAATGTCGCAAATTCAGGTTCCCGAGGGCTCTCACCGTATTGAGATGCGCTTTCAGTCGCCCGGCTTTACGGTCGGGTGCGCGGCGAGCATCGCCGCACTGGCGGCATGTCTTGTCGTGGCAAGGGTGCAGAAGCGAGGCGGGCAGACCCGTTAACGCCTGCCCGTCAGCTTAAACCGCGCGCGCTTGGCGACGCCACATGCGCCAAGCGTGCGCAGCGACAGCCAGAATTCACGGGCGGCGTATGCGGTGTGCGCCAATGACGACGTGACGCGAGCGTCAAGCCCAAGCGTCTCGCAGAACAAGCGCTTGTGCTTTGGAGAGATCTTAACGCTCGATAGCACTATGTCTTTATCCATGGCGGAGAACATGGATCGCATGCCTTCCAGCACGACCGGGTTGTCAGCGCCGTCGTCGTACATAGCGCCGTCTAGATATCTGAATCCCCGGATATAGTGGGACTCGATAATCGCACTGTCGCGCACGCCGATTCGCTGCATGCAGCCGAGCATGTCGAGCCAACGATCAAACGGGAGGCGAATCGCCGCATTGGTTGCATGGTTGCGGGTTGAGCCGGGCAGGTCGGCTCGATAGCAGTAGTAGGCCTTATTTAAATAGACGATCGACTGGGCCTGACATAACGTGTCGATGAGAAACGGGTTGTCCGCCCAGCCAGCCCCGGGGTATTCAGGAAAGCGAATATGATGCTCGCGGAGGAAATCAATCCTATATATGGCTGACCATATCGCAGGATGATGTTCTATAAGCACTGGATGCTCCGACAAGGTGAAGGGACCAAAAGACGCCCCCATGCGCACCGTCAACGGACACCTTGTGCGCGTTTGCTCAGAGTCCGATCGATCCCAATCATTGATGTTCCACCAGGGGGTCTTAATGACATCGATCGCCTCGTCATATGTGCTGGCAAAAGAAAGCATGTCGGCATACATGCCCGGTTCAATCCAGTCGTCAGGCTCCACGATTGCGAGCCACTCCCCGTGAGCCTCGTCCATGCCACGGTTGCACCCGGCACCGTATCCAGCGTTTTCCTTGTCGATGATACGAATACGATCATCCAGGGCGGCGTGCTTTGCAACAATTGCAAGCGAGTCGTCGGTGCTTCCGTCATTGATGCAGATAATCTCAAGATTGCTATATGCCTGTTCCCTAATGCTGCTTAAGCACTGATCGAGATACTTCTCCGCGTTGTAAATCGGCACAATGACCGAGACGAGTTGATTGGCTTGAGTCGCTTGCATCTTTCCGCCTTCGCATCGAGCGAACATACTGTCCAATTGGTCTCATTATGATAAAACGAGCACCACCCAAATACTCGAACTATTTGAGAGTCTCGCACCCAACTGAATCAGGGATCTCCACATATTCTTTACTTCGCTGGCGCTTTTGGCGAAGACTGATTAGCGAGCTCCAGTCGACTCAATTCGTTCTTGATGTCCATGGACCAGCATCGATAAAGAGCGATTACCAACGCAGTTTGCATCACATCGAGAAGCCCGATGTTCAACCATATATCCATAAAAGGCGACCCACGCCTCTCAAAGGGAACTGGGTCGCCTCAAGCAATTTAACGGATACCCCGAATCGCGCGAATAATACTTTTACCAAGCTCTCGACGAGCTGATCCCAACGGCGCGATAGGGTCAACAATCTTACGAAGAGGACTTCTGGGGGATAGGGCAGGCTCATGTATGAGGTAATCAGGTAGGCGGCCAGAACGATTACCCGCAATCGAATGCTGGAGAAGGGACTCATAAAATGGCGTCTCGCGTGCGTAGCGCCAATAGAGCTCACCACGATCACATCCCGCCAGCTTCCAAGGTTTCTCGAAACCAGCGTAGTGAACGATCTTTTCGTTGGAACGGGACTCAATGAACGCATCAAACATGTAGGCTGGAGCAAAGGTAAAAACCTTATTGATACGGCCAAAGCAGTCGATCATGACGTTCCAGCTGTAATCGAGATATACGACCTCTCCCTCACAATGCGCGTTCAAGACGTCCTGATCGTTGTAGATGAATCGGTCGTCGGAGGCGAACTCAAGCCATTCCTCCATCGTGTGACGCGAGCGCATGGCCCTCGTGTTCAAGACGAGGACTCCGGCCTGGAA
>NZ_DAWDUX010000004.1:7369-26654 GCF_052346665.1 Collinsella sp. | reverse complement strand
CTCCTTGGCATAGGCGAGGCGATCGCCACGCTTCATATTAACGTTGGCGACAAAATCGATATCGTGCGCGGCGGCCAGCAGCGAATCGCCCAGATCGGTAGCGAAGAGCTCGGAGACATCCCCCCTGATGATCAAGTCGGAATCGAGATACAGAACCTTGTCGTAATACGGCAGCAGATCTTGAATCAAGAAGCGATAATACGTCTCGACGCTGATGTGCGGGTTATTCGTCGTGAGGTTATATTTCTCGATAACCTGCGAGACATCACAGAAGCCAAGGTTGACGTTGTCGTAACTTGAGAAGAATTCGCGCATGATCGCCTGGTTCGCACCGGAGATGTCACGATGCAAGACGGTGATATCGTAGCGATAGTTGTTCGAGGCGTTCGACAGCATCGAGTAAATTGTCGTAGTGAGCATCGGCACGTAGTTGTTATCCGATGCGAAGACCACGGGAACGATCTGGCGAAGGTCGTCGAGGCGCACGGGCATCTTGAGTCCCGGTTTATAATCAGGCTCCTGGAAATGGACACACTGCAGGCGTTTAATCGACAATTCCGGATGCATGCGCTGTTGATGGAGCAGGTAGATGTTGAGAAGCCGCTCAGACAGATGGCCAGGGGTGCGGACGCCCTCACGGCTGTACTTGCTCATATCGGTGGTGTTCACGAATTCTTCGAGAAGCGGGAAGAGCCACTCGCAATAAGCGCGGAAGATATCGCGCCCCATGATAAACATGTTGCAGAAACAGCCCGTATGACCGGAGAGGAACGCGCGGGCGTCCTGGGAGTACTCGGGGTGACGCCTTACCAGTATGTCGACGACACGGTCGAGATCTTCGACGTAGAGATGGTCGGCGGCATCATACTGGGAACGCAGCGTCGCTTCGGGACCCATGTAGGAACGAATATCTTGGACCACCGTGGTCGCGATGTCGACACCCTCGAGCGCCTTGTAGATCGACGCGTCATCCAAATGGTACTTTGCCTGGGAAACCTGGTCGATGCGGCCATCCATGATCTCGCCATACGAATTCTGCTCATGGAGCTCGGGGGAGAAATCGAAGTAGCGACGGTAATGGCAGAAACCGATATAGGGTGCATCGATGTTCTTCCACGCCCAATACTGAGTCGTGAGCTCGCAATACATGGAATTGAGCGTGGAGATGTTCTCACCCTCGTCATCATGCAGAGCCCAATCGTAGCGCATGTCGCGCATGGAGCAACCGACCTGTACCGGCTGCAGGACTTTACTATCGAAAAGGTCGACGCGCTTATGGGTGGAAACAAAGATGCGAACGTCTTGTTCATCGAAAGTGCGTAGCCTGGTGCGACGGCGCAAATCGTCGATATGCCCATGGGCGGCGTTGTAAAACGCCTGATACCGGCGTGAATGCGCCGCCTCGTTGCCCGCAAGCTCCCGAGCGGCCTCGTACCACTCGAGGAACGACGCGCCCTCGTCCAGGGACTCATCCGCCTCCCATGCGGAGTACGCAGCATCGCGGGCGAGACGCATCAACTGGACAGCGCAAGCGATATACGAGGAGCGGACGCCAGCCGCACGCGCCGCTTCGACCTTATCGCAGTCCGCGACACGATTCGACCAGTCATTGAACAGCAAGTCGAAAAGCTTCCAACGAGCACCATCGGAGCATTCCTTGGCAACGGTCGTGCCCATACGCTCCGCATGATTTTTGATTGCGCAGACGGAGGACCAGAACTCATGAGCATCCTCGGCAAAGTCCTCGATAGAAAGCGAGGAGCCCGAATTGACCCCGCGGCCATAGTTGTAGAGCAGTCCAACGATATCGTTCCGCGTGACCGAACGGGTCGCCATGGCAAGCGTTACGAAGCTCTCATACGCATCCTCGGCACGGCCCAAATCAGCCCCGGTCATGGAATCGAACGCGCGCTTCAACAGCGGCGTCGCAAATGCACGTTGTGTGAAACGCCAATCCTGTCGACAACCTCCCACGCCCGGAGAGAAGACGGCGCGCATGATGCCCTCACCAGTCAACTCCTCGAGAGGCGCGTTAATATAGCTCTCGAACTGACTGGCCTCGGAAGTCCCTACGCCGCAGTCCTCCACCTTGATACCAAAATGCAGCAAATCAACAGGATTCGCCCGAAGGGCGGAATCCAGCTTCGTAAGAAAGCCAGGAAGGAATTCATCATCTGAATCAAGAAACACGGTGTAGTCGCCAGTAGCAAGCTCAACACCCTCAGCGCGCGTGCGGTGCAGCCCGCGGTTGTCGGCGCGATTGACAGCGATCACACGGGCATCACTAGAAGCGATCCGATTCAGAAGCATGCAGGTATCATCGGTGCTACCGTCGTTGATAACGATGAGCTCGATATCGCGGAAATCCTGAGACAAAACACTCTTAACGCAGGCATCCAAATAGCAAGCGTTGTTATACGAGGGGATGCAAACAGAAAAACGTGGCACAAAAGCCTCCCATTACTGACATTGTTACTTAAATAATACCTTCCAGAAGGCGAGCTCAACGAATCTTCTTGACTAGACGGCAGAGCACGTGATGCAGCAATGTCTCCGATTCATCGCCCTCAGCCTTTGATTGAGGAAAAAACTCTGCCTTAAGCTCTTGCTCACGAAGCCCAAGATCGCGAATATGGCCCGCCGCAACATCGCGATACTCTTGATACAGCCGATACGCCGCGTCCGATGTCGCAGTGACACCAGCTACCTCAACCGCATGCTCTGCCCATGCATACCACGCGAGAAACCGTCTGTTGTCACCTGGAACACCCCCAGCATCCCAGACGGCGTACGCCTCATCGCGAACGAGTCTCATAACTTGCGCCGCTGTGGGAACGACCCCGAAAGCGCTGGACGCCTGCTCGAAGACCTCCTGAGAAAGGACAGGGTCGTCGCGAACGTCCCACTGGGCAAAAAGGAGCTCTCCTAGACGGCTAGAGAACCCGTCCGCCGCATCGAGCGCCACACGAGCGAGAAGCGGATCGCACTGTCCTTCAAGCTGCTCGGCGAGTTGACGGGAGACCCGGGACACCAGGCCAAAGGAGGCGGCGACCCGCGACCACAATGGCAACGAGAACGATTTGCCCCCGGTCGCCCCGGTGCCATAGTTATAACGGTAGCCCTTGATGTCGTTCGCGATCACTGGGCGGCTGGTGTGCAAAGCTATTGCGAAGTGCTCGAGGCCGTCCTCTGCGAAACCAATGCGCTCATAGGGAAGAGATTCAAAAGCCCGTTTCACGGTGGACGCGGCAAAAACGCGCTGCGTGACACGCCAATCAAGCTGATACCCACCCTCGAGCGCATACGCGAGCGAAAGGATATCGGTACGGTCTGCGACGTGCAGCCGGGCGTTCGCCTGCGATTCCATGTCAGTGACCTCAGCGGCATCGATCGCAAAAGACGCAACGATTTCCATACCGAAATGAAGGTAATCAGAATTCGTCCGAGCCAGGCGCTCGTCCAGCGCCGTCAACGTCCCCGGCAGCAACTTGTCATCAGAGTCGAGAAACAAGATGTAGTCACCGCGAGCGCGCTCGACGGCTGCAGCTCGGGCGCAATGAGTCCCTTGGTTTTCTGACAACATGACAGGCACCACGCGCCGGTCATGGACAGAAGCGTCCATCAAGATGGACTCAGTCGCATCGATGCTGCCGTCGTTGGCGACCACGACTTCGAAATCCTCGAAATCCTGAGAAAACAAGCTTGAAAGGCAGTCGGAGAGATAGTCCCCGTCGTTGTATGAAGCTATGCAGATAGAGAATCGGGGCACGAAAACCCTCCAGGCTGAACGACTTCATAAAGATGAAGAACGAGATGATGACATCGCCATTGTACTAGACCGCTGACAATTGACAGATGCGCGGTGAACCACTGCGCCTCTCCGCACATGAACCGAATAGAGTAATCGAGCGTCGACTCAGAGGAGCCATGGAATTCATCAACCGACTCATGCAGCCACCCCTACCAGCTGATCATTTCAAGCGCACATTCATCGACTCAAACAAGATACCCGGATGAACATGGATCTCGCATCGAAAAAGCGTGCAGCGATTGCCGGCACGCATTGAGCGGCCAACGAAACCAAAGCGCGGTTTGAATTTGAAAAACACGACGCCCAATACGTGAACCTCGAAATTGCGACGTTGCAGGCGTTCCTCGAGCTCGGGAGAGATCCTTGTAAATGAGCACGAGCGAGGACCTCGGTGAGTCGAAATTCGCACGGAAACTCAAAGTCGTCAACACGGGATGCGAAACCTTTCGCTGCGTGGCCTCCTACCCATCGAGACACTAAAGCAACGCAGGGTCTACATGGATAAGGTCGAGCCCTGTCACAATCTAGCCTACGCGAGCAACGGGCTGTAGCAGTTTCGCTCCGACCGCATGCAAACAGCATCCCGGCGAGAAAAGGACGGACGAGAAGGTGGCCGCCTCATCGCGATCGACTTCGTCGCGCTCCGCATCGAATCCACGCGCGGGCACTACCCCGCGGCTCTCACCGACCCATGCTGTGCAGACGCCGACCACCACATCCAACTCGCACCCTTCATCAAACTTCGCCATGAAGGACATCGCTATCACCACGGACTTCTCGACCAGATCGCGGCAAACGACACGCTGACGGATCATATCGAAATCACGGACGGCGAGACGGGCCTATCGAAGCCTGCGCTCACAAGCTGAGATATCTACCTCTCGTGCAAACGTCATTCCGCACTCATCGCGAGCATCTTGGGCATCCCAGGATCTTACGCATGCGCAGCGAGTTATGCACATTATCCGAACACGATGCGCTATCTGGCGGAAACCTGCCGTTATCCGGATCATCCCATCGAAGACAGGGAGCTCGAGATCGATGTCACCGCCATAGTGGCAACCAGCATTGAGCAGCGCAACCATCCCATCGTACCAGAGGAGATCCTCAACCCAACCGACGTTTGGCTGGGCGCGATCAAGGAGCCCTGCCGCTAAAGCAAAGAGCGGGCGGGCCGATCGACCCGCCCGCATCCCCTTTCACGCGGATCGCGATGTCATCCGCGTGAAACCGCAAAGGCAGCAGGATCACGCAACAGCTCGAGCATAAGAGCCCAGTCACCAGGCTCGAATCTAGATTCATCGAGCTCCCCGTTTTCAAAGGGGATTCGGAACTCATTGGCCCAACGCTCGGCAAATTCTAGATGGTGCGCTGCGAAAATACGGTCGTAATTCCACCGATATGTACTGAACTGCTGTCCAAAGAGGTCACAGAGGAAGGCAGCAGATCGAGCGGGATCGGCACGACAGAACTCCAGAGCGCACGCGAATTCACCGCAAACCTCGAACACCTTGTTGTCCGACTTCACCGAGGATTCGACACGGTCAACGCGGTAGTGTAGATACGCTGCATCGACAAGGCGCACACGCCGTGCGGCCATCCAGGAGCGCAGCGTAAACGAGGTGTCCTGAAACGATGCCCCCGGCGTCTCGATAAAGCTGATGCCGTTCTCCTCGAGCATCGAGCGCTTGTAGATTGCCGCCCAGATCGAGGGCACCGTCCGCAGAATCTGGGGATAGCGGCGGGGATCAATGACGCATCCGTGTGGAAACGATGCAAACGGGAACGAACGGACATCAGCACCGTCATATTCAAAGTAATCAGCCTTCACAATATCGAGCATCCCGAACCGAGAGCGCGCAACGAGCTCCTCGAATGCATCGGGAGAGACGAAGTCATCCGACTCGACGATACCGATGTAATGGCCGCGCGCGGCGCGCATTCCACAGTTCATCGACGCCCCATAGCCCGAGTTCCTTTTGTCTATAATCTGGAATCGGTCGTCGCGTGCGGCATACCGCTGAGCAATCTCGAGTGAAGAATCGGTCGACCCATCGTTTATGCAGATGAATTCGATATCCTTCAGCGTCTGCGCTTCAAGACTATCGAGG
Organism: Collinsella sp.; assembly: GCF_052346665.1. Taxonomy (NCBI): domain Bacteria; kingdom Bacillati; phylum Actinomycetota; class Coriobacteriia; order Coriobacteriales; family Coriobacteriaceae; genus Collinsella; species Collinsella sp. Next base: position 20,732 of record NZ_DAWDUX010000004.1, on the reverse strand, counting down.
CATTTCGGCAAATAACGTTCGACATTATAGAAGGGCACAAGAACTGATACGCGTGGCTTTTTCATCTTTCACCTAACCATTGCGTTCAAAACGGGCACAAAGCCCGTTGGCGACATTCTTAACAGCGACCAGAAGAAGCCCGAACATCACAGAGACCAGGACGACGACCGGGGGCCTGACGCCAAGATCCCATATAACGCTATGGGGCACATAGACATCAAGCATGTTGATGACGAGCATATGGATCAGGTATACGTACAGCGTGACGGAGGAAAGCAAGCGAAAGCCTGCGCTGCGGAATACACCGCATTTCTGGAACCACGGCTCGGCGCCCTTCAGCAGCCCGAAGACCGCGCAGGAATAGCAGGCGCAGAACACGTGCTGGATATTCAGGTAGAAGTTGTCAAAGTCTGCAAATTCGCCCGAAGCAACCGTATGACCGATATTGGTCTTCAAGGTCATGCCGACCATGATGGCAAGCGACCCAACGATGACGAGAGCCGAGACGCCACGTGCCCTCCTATCGATCTCGACATGATGTTGGACGTAGTACCCAAGTAGATAGAAGAAGATGGGTCCTGTAAGATACGGAATGGCAAAGAGACTCAGCAACGTATGCGTCGGCGCGAACCGGTTGATCAACGGAATGACGGCTGTCGAGACGAAGCTGAGCGCGAGCAGATAGCGGAGGAGCTGCTTATTCCGCGCGGCGTAGGATAACAGCGGGGTCACTAGATAGAGCCCTATAATCGAATAGATGAACCAATAGACATCGCAGATCTGATTCGTCAGCAGCTCACTTACGAAGTCCGAGACACTTGGCTCGCGAGCCGAAAGGCCGAATGCGCCCGGCGCGCAGCAGGAAAGCACGTAATAGAGCAAGCTGAACCCCACCAGTGGAACGACCACACGCTTCAGACGCTTTTTCAAAAATGTCTTCGTGTCGTACTTCTCGCGATAGCTGAGCAGATTCGCGCCGCTCATCATGAAGAAGACAGGAACGGCAAAACTGAACAGCGACTGGACGATAACGGACAGGAACCACAGAAGGTTGCCCTCGTTCAAAAAGACAACGGTTGAGCAGTGGAGATAGACCACCGCCATACAGGACAAGATGCTCAGCACATCCATATAGATTGTTCGACGCGCCATCATGCTCTCCAGACTCGAGGCGTCCCAATAACTCGGCGGGGCGATCGTCGAGGCGATTGTCCCGCGCGTATCATCACATCAGCTCGTACAGCTTGTTCTCCCCATCATCGAGCACGAGCTTGAAATGCGGATCCGACGGATCAATTTTATCGAAGGTGGTCCAATGCACGAAGGGATACAGGGTATAGGGAGACCACAACGTATGCTCCTGGAACGGTTTGAAGTTCGAGGTGCCCATCACAAGGACATAGCGCGCACCAGTGCGCGCAACCGCTTCCTGGACGCAAGAGTTCGATCCGTACTGGTGAATTTTGCTATGAAGCACAATCGAGTCGCTCGATTCATCGTCCAGCATGAACGATTTATAGTAGACGTTGACGTCATAAAGGGAGTAGCCGAAAACCGAACCATCGAAGGGGTTGTTGAAGACAATGTCATCGCCGGTGACCTCGGCAACACGCTTGAGAAACGCGCTCTCATCAAACGTCAGCAGCTTGTTTTTCGTCTGCTTGTTCTCAGCGGTCAGCTCCGCATACGCCTCATGGAACGCTCCCTGGGGATAGCCGTAATTCGGAAACATGACGTTCGCATAGGATACGGCAACGCCGAACAGGATCGCCACGCTGAAATGCGCGGCGCGAGGTGCCTTAACCCTTTCGGGAAGAGCACGATAGAGTGCATCGGTCAGCGAACCCAGCCCCAACGAGGCCAACGGAACCGCCAGCAAGGCGACCGACGCCGCCGTGCGATGGGGGTCCGTATACCAAAAACCGGCAAGCAACTGCTTGAGCGGACCTTCCATGGTGATTCCCACAACGTAGATTGCGCCCATAATGGCATAACTCACGGCTAACCAACGGTCGTCCCGCCTGAAAGCGAGCAGGAATCCTACTGCGACGAGCGCAGCGGCCAGATACTGGGGCAGGTCGCGGCGCAATGCGAGGCTCAGCAGAGTCCAAATTCCGTACGGGACAGAATACAGACTCTCCCAGTTGAAGGTGACGACCGATTCGAATGCAGGCAGCTTGAAGCAGACGATCCAAATGGCAACGGTGAAAAGGGCGAAGGCGAGGGCCGCGGCAACACCGGCCCCCTTAGATGCGAACGCGCCGCCCTTGACCGCGCGCGAGGCGAACCCAAAGAGAGCGTGGCAGCAGAACGGAGCGAGGAAGACCGCAAGCAAAAAGACCGTATTGGGCTGCAATGCGGCCAAAGCGATGGATGCGACTACGAAATGGAAGGCATACAGCAACCGTTGCCCAACCGGTCTTGCCGGGGACCAGGTCGAGATGAACAGAAACGCGACCTGGGGGGCGCAACACATCGAAGCCATGTTCGGATAGAGTGGACCGTAGAGCAGCAAGCCAAACGGAAAGGCTACGAACATCATTGACGTGAACGCACCTGCAAGAATGATGCCCCGCCTTTGCCGGAACAATACCGAATGCAGCAGATACGATCCCACAGGATATACGAACGCCATGAAGGCGAGGAGCGACGCGTTCTCAGCAGCGGTGACGGAATAATCGAACAAATCGACGCCCAAAGCGGCGAAAAGCGTGAACGCGGCGGGATAGAAACCTCGGTTATCCGGCGTGGGACACGACTCTATCGGGAGATCGAGCGGATAGTATCACGTATTGAGAATGGAATACTGCCCGTCTACAGCCATCGTCTCGATACGGCCCATGTGCGCGAGATTATCGGAATACTGAACGAAGGATTCTGGGCCATCGAGCGGCACGACGAAGATGACCGTCGATACCAGGAAGCCGATAACGACGTAGAGCGGTAATTCCGACAAGTGAGCTCCCCAGCGGTCGACGCGCGAACTCGTGAGAGACGAGCGCAGGCGGCCGCCAAGGCCAGCGGACAGACAGCGCGAGACAGTGTATGCGCGTGGCAGCGTGCTATATTCGCAGGGAGCGTCGACTTGAGACCCTTCAGACGCGAAATGGGTCCCCGAAAGGGACTGCGCCGCCGTAGTCGCTACGGGCCCCTTGCGCGAGCGGACACAGCGAAAGGCGACGGCAACCAGACCGGCAACGGCGCAAACCACCGCAAGTGACGCAACCATCACGGTGGCAGAAACGCGAGCACCGAGAACATCGTAGAAGATGCCAATGGCACACAGGACCGTGATGGAAACCAAGGGGGCGACACCGATGGATACCGGGGTCGAAAACCCGAAGGATCGCAAAGACAGCATCGGGATCAGCAGCACCGCGATATCGAAAGCAACGAGCATAAAAAATGCGAACCAGGACAAACCCATCACCATACACAGACGATACACAGACGAAGAACGAAACGAACAAGTTGCAGAATTATAGAACAGGAGGCTCGCAAGCCCGGAACGCCGCGAGCAGCTGATCGGCTGTCGAGGCCCATGAGCAGGAGACGCGAACATGAGCGTACGTGCGCTCCCCCATCAAAGCGAGCTCGGAGCGTGCGCCGGACATGCCCCGAAGCGTCTCGGCGAGCTCGGCCGCATCGGCTTTCCTGAGGATATGGCCGCAGGATTCGTCGGGTATCACCTCAAACGCACCCCCCACATCCGTAACTACGCTCGGGGTTCCACAAGCCGATGCCTCGAGTAGCGAGGTTGAAAAACCCTCAGAGCGGGTCGGCAGACAGAATACGTCGGACTGGAGCAGAAGCGCAGCGATGTCGCCGCTATCAAGACGGCCGGCAAGGTGAACGTTGTCCAACCCGCACCCCTCCACCTCCGAGCGCAGCGGGCCATCGCCGGCAACGACCAGATGAGGAATTCCGTCGTCGCCGTCCTTTGAAACACCGGCGTAGTCCTGAAGAAGCTTGAAGGCCTCGAGCAAGACGAAGATGCCTTTCTCGGGTATCAGGCGCCCCGTGAACGCCGCCATCATGGATTCGCGCGGAATGGCGAAATCGGAACGAAAGTCGCGCGAGGACGCCTGGGCACGGTACGCATCCGCGTCGATCGAGTTGCTGATGATACCCCTAGCCTCGATACCGAAATGACGCAGCCAATCGCAGCTCTTACGAGAGATACCGTAAAAATCGACACCTTGACGCTTGAGCAGCGCCGTAACAGCATCCTCGTAACGCGCTATCACGGCATCGGCAAAGCTGCTCCCCAAAGTGAGGTAGGCCGAGCCATGATCGAGGACAATGGGGCGAAGACCGCGACGACGCGCAAATGCGGTACCGAGAAGGGAGTGGATGTAAAATCGCGTATTCACGAGAACGCCGTCGAACGCCATCGAATCGAGTGCAGAGACGATGGACCTGAAGCAAGCATTCTTGATGGGGACGGGATAACGGCCACCTAGAAGCGACATACAGGGGAAGCGAAATACCTCAATATGGCCCGTGCGACCATCCGGCGGCGCTCCGTCGAGAGCCTCACGGCCATCGGCCGCAGCAACGCCCCGCACGTCGATGAGCTCATGGGGGCCCAGGTCGCCCGTATCGTTCGTCACGATGACGACCCGATGCCCCCTGTGCGCAAGCTCCATCGCAAGACTTTGCGTAAAGCGCTCAACACCACCCATGCTTGGTGCATACAGTGCAGAGAATATGCAGAAAGCCGACAAAGAGACCCCATTTCCGGTGAATTGAAACGATTCGCGAATAAAGAGATGCACGCTTCTGCGCTTTTGCATATGGTACACCCGCACATCGACATTCTGCCGTATCATATAATACTGCGCTTTACGGAATATTAAAAAAAGGATTGCATTAGGAATGTCAACGCTCGTCATCATCCCCGCATACAACGAAGAGGAATCGATAATAGCCACGGTCGAAGAGCTTCGTGAACAAGCGCCCCTATACGATTACGTGATCATCAACGACGGGTCGCGCGACCGGACCTCCGAACTGTGTCGCGCGCGCGGATACGACATCATTGACCTTCCCGCAAACCTGGGCCTAACCGGCGCTTTCCAGACGGGAATGAAATACGCCCACCGCCACGGCTACGACCATGCGATCCAGTTCGATGCGGACGGCCAGCACATCCCTGTCTATATCGAGAACCTCGTCCGCGATATGGAGCAGACGGGCGCCGACGTCGTTATCGGCTCACGATTCGTCACACAGGACAAGCCCGCCTCGCTCAGGATGCTGGGATCGAACCTTATTTCTGCGCTCATACGCCTTACCACCGGAAAGCTCATCAAGGACCCCACTTCGGGCATGCGTATCTACAACCGCTCGGTAATCGAGCTGTTCGCCAGCCGCGACGACCTATCGCCCGAGCCCGATACGCTTGCGTTCCTTATCAAGCGCTGCGGTATGGACGTGGTCGAGCGCCAGGTTTCCATGCGTGACAGACATGCCGGTGAGAGCTATCTCACCCTGTCCAAATCGATCAGCTATATGTCCGTCGCCTGCTCCAGCATCCTGCTCTCACTCTGGTTTAGGAGGTAGCATGTCTCTCGCCCTCAGAATCTTCCTTTTTGCAAACGCCGTCGTTGTCCTGTTATTCGTAGCGAAGCAGATCAAGAAATCGGCATTCGAGACCGCTGACGCACTGTATTGGTTCGTCTTGAGCTCCAGTCTGGTCGTGCTCGCCGCCTTCCCCGAGATCGCATTCTTCTTCTCCAACATGCTTGGGTTCCAGTCGCCATCGAACTTCATCTTTCTCGCGATGATCGCCCTGCTACTCATCAGAGACTTCAGGCTGCAGAGCGACCTCATTAGGCTGCGCCGCAAGGTAACGGCACTCACGCAGGAGATTGCGCTGCGGGAGCATGATAGCGAGCACCAGGCATCCTGGAAGAAGACCAAGTGACGGTAATGACCCAACCGAGCAGCAGCCAGAACAAGATCCCAGCTATCAAAACGGGAGCGTAGGATCATCGCAATCGCCTCCTAGCTTTGGCAGTCCTCGCCCGGCCTTTGCCTAGACGACGAAGCCCCGTCCGTCGATCGAATCAACTTGTCGCCGACGTGGAGGTCGCGGCCCCCTTCGGCGCTAAACGCAGGCATCACGGGAAAAACGGTGCTCACAGGCCTGGCAAAAGTCTAGACCGTAGGTGATGGCTGACTCGGATGGAGCAAGAATCACGACACTCCACTCGTCATGCCGGCTCGCCCCCTCAATGGCAACAGGGGCACGACGCCTGGAAGCGTCGAACCCCGATGTAACTCAGACCGACGAGCGGACTCTGAAAAGCAAAGAAAAACCGCTACTCGCTCGACCAGCTGGTCCCATCCGGGAATCGCAGCAGCAGCGGGAGATGCGTGCGACGGTTCTCAAGTTCGGGCAGCTTTTTCCAATCACCGTACATCTGAACGAGATAGCGCTCCCATTCTCGCGGAACCGGAAGATCAATCCCCTCAAACGAAAGAGTTGAGACGGGAAGTAAATCCCCCACCCGATACCCTTGAACATTGGGCCATGCCAACTCCAGCACGACATCGTCTGGATGCAACTCCCTCCTCACGATGGCACGATCGAATCGCCGCTTGATGCCCTCACGAGAGAAGATGCCCTTTACAAGGTAATGAACCGCGCGACAGCCCACTGCCTCGATGCGACCTAACCCCCCTCCATGCGGAACGACAATGGTCTTCGAATGCCAAAGGTACGAAGCGGACTGCCATAGTTTCGCCGTGCGACGCTGCTTCGCCTCAATGCGCTCATCCGGCTCAAGAAAGTCATAGGGAAAGATATCGACGAAGATACCCTGGTCGCAGCCCGCCTCCTGGGTCTCCCTTGTCGCGAACACGGTACCATCGCGGTAGACCTTCGCAAACATCCCCGCGAAACCGGGGGTGTTGCCGAACGTATGAAGCGAGTACCCATCGGGAAGATGGCCCCGTGCGACCTCGATGAAGCGATCGAAATCAGATCGGAGCATCGCGATGTCGATGTCGTCGTCCCACGGGATAAAGCCCTGATGCCGAGCGGCCCCCAGTAGCGTTCCCGCATCGATGAACCAGGCGATACCGTGCTCATCGCAGAGTGCGGCGATTGTTTTGAGAATTTCAAGCTCGTTGAGCTGTAGCTTCTTCAGCGCTTCATCCTTATTCACACTTACTCCTTATGCATCGACCGTACGTTGACGCAGCTCGCGAAGACCGTGCGCGATCCGCCAGCAAGAGAGTATGACGGCGACGCAGTATGCAAACGCGATGGAATAGCTCACACCGTTCATTCCACATGCATCTACGAGCACAACCGAGGCAGGCAGCGAGATGGCGCACCCTGCAAGATTGGCGATGAGCGTCCCCCTCATATCCCTCATCGCAATCAAAAGGTCCGTCACGAACGCGATGCATGCCGCGAAGGCAGAGCTCGCCAAACCCGCATACATCAAGAATCCGTATTCGGCGATTGCGCTACCGAAGACCAGTCGCAAAAATGCGTCACCGAACAGAAGAAAAAGGATACCCCCGCCAATAAAGATAACTGCAAACGAGCAGAACACCCGTACCAGAAGCTTTACGAAGCCCATCAAATCCCCTCGATCAAGCTTGGAGGCAAAAATGCCCAGAAGCGGGGCGTAGACATAGGAAGAGCATGCCTGGATCAGCACGATGGGCGTGCACACCGTAGCGTAGATGCCAAGGGCCGACTCCCCCTCCGTCATGCCGAGGTATTGCCTGGCCACGGTCACGACCAGTGAGCAAGCGACAGTACCAAGCACCGCGGGGAAGCATTCGACGAGCAGGCGCCGCACACCGTTCCCGGAGAACACGGGAACCACCGACGATAGGCTTCCCGCGCGGCGAAGATCGTAGGACATGACGGGGAGCGTCGAGACGATCATGGCGGCGATAGCGATTTCAAGGTTGTTGGTGAAATACAACGCGAGCGCAAACGACAGGGTGAACAGTATACTGCGGGCAAGCATCGATTTACCGCAGTAGTCCATACGCGCATGTTGCTGGTCGATTCCGTGAAGGACATCGATGAACAAATCGATGAATCTGAACGCGCTATACAGGCAGATGGCGAGATAGGCGTTCGCAGGACAGGTGGCAACCATATAGCCTATGGTAAGCAGCGCTGCCAACCCGATGGTTACAATGCGAAAACCGACGTATTCTCCGCTGGAAGTCTTCTCATGGATGTCGGAAACCTGATACGAGCGAATCTTATAGAGAGCCACGGGGGCAAAGACGTTCGAGACGGCCATGGCGAGCGCCAGCACGCCGGCCGCGTCATATCCCGTTGTAAGGCGCACGATCAGGACCGTCGTGAGCCACTGACAGCCCGAATAGAAGAGCGAACCGATGGAGTTCCAGGCCATATTGGCTTTTACAGAAAGCTCGGAACCCAAGCCATCCCCCAAACAAACGCGTTGAACATGCACCTTGCGGCTACATCTTGGAACAGCCCTGTGAAGTGTTCAGTTTCATTCGTTTGTTGTACTAAAACGAACACCATAAGGCAGCGGGACACCAATGACCACGAAGAGGCATCGATGAATATATCAAAGAAGCAATTCGAAGTTCTAAACGTCCTAAGAACTGCAGAAAATCCCAGTCAGCGTGCCATCGCCCAAGCGACGGGCGCCTCGCTAGGAACCGTCAACCGCATCGTGAAGGAACTCGAAGACGAAGGCCTGACGAAGGATGGCACGGTGACCCCTGCGGGGTTCGAAGCCCTCCATCCCTTCAAAGTTGATAACGCCATTATTATGGCAGCGGGGCTCTCAAGCCGCTTCGCTCCAATCTCCTACGAGAAGCCAAAAGGCTTGCTTCGCGTTCGGGGTGAGATCCTCATCGAGCGCCAGATCAAGCAACTGCGCGAAGCGGGCATCAACAACATTACCATCGTCGTGGGATATAAAAAGGAATACTTCTTCTACCTTGAAAGCAAGTACGGCGTCTCGACCGTCATCAACGACGAATACGCATCGCGTAACAACCATGCTTCCCTGATGAAAGTCCGCGAGCGCCTCGGCAACACCTATATTTGCTCAAGCGATGACTACTTCATCATCAACCCCTTCAAGCCCTACGTTTACGCAGCATATTATTCCGCTCAGTTCGCCGAAGGGGCCACGAAGGAGTGGTGCATGACCACCGGTGCCCAAGACGTCATCAAATCCGTCTCAATCGGCGGATCGAATGCATGGTATATGCTGGGCCACGTCTATTTCGATCGCGCATTCTCGAAGCGTTTCGTCGAAATCCTCGAAGCCGAATACAATCGACCTGCAACAAAAGACAAACTGTGGGAGGAGCTCTATATCGACCATATCAAAGAATTCTCCATGACCATGCGCAGATACCCCACAGACGCCATCAACGAATTCGACTCCCTTGACGAGCTGCGCGCGTTCGACCCCCACTTCATAGAGAACGTCGATACTGACATCTTCGACAGCATCGTGCAGGTTCTTGGCTGCACGAAGGCAGAAATACGCGACGTGTACCCACTCAAGCAGGGTCTCACCAACCTGTCCTGCCACTTTAGAACCGATGCCGGTGAATACGTGTACCGTCATCCAGGCGTGGGAACGGAGCTCCTCATCGATCGCGAAGGCGAGGTCGCCGCGCAAACCGTCGCCAAGAAACTCGGCCTTGATGATACCTTCATCTACGAAGACCCCACCCGCGGCTGGAAGATCAGCCGCTTCATCCCCGACTGCTCGCAGCTCGATCCCCGCAATTGCGCGCAAGTAGCCCATGCCATGCAGATGGCACGGGCCCTGCACGACAGCGATGTGGCCGTGGAGCGCACTTTCGACTTCTACGATGAGGCCAAGCGATACAAGCGTCTACTACTCGAAAAGGGCCCGATCGATATCCCCGGATACCACGAGATGGCGGCAAAGGTCGATCGACTCGAAGCTTTCATCCGGGCAGACAACGCCCCCCGCCTGTCTTTGTCACAACGATTTCTTCATGCTCAACTTTCTCATCGACGCATCGGGCAAGTACTACCTCATCGACTGGGAGTACGCGGGCATGAGCGACTACGCAAACGACTTCGGAACCTTCTGCGTCTGCTGCGAGCTCGGCGAACAGGAAGTCGACGCCGCCCTCGAAGGACGGCATAAAGTTTTTGTTGGTTTGAAATGAGGGCGGGCCTCCCTTACCTTCGGATTGTCGAGATTCGAGGAAGAGGAGACCCGAGATGAATCTTACCGCACCTGCCGCCGTGGCGGCGTTGGAGACCGCGTTCCTGGACATGCTGGGGGCGGAGCCCGGCGGCTTCGGGGCGTTCGAGTCCGAGGCGAGGTCGGTCGCGCTGGCCAGCTGCGCCGAGGCCATGTCCCGCGCGCTCGAGGCGCGCGACCGCGAGCTCGCGGCGTCCCGGCCGAAGGGCCTCCGCGTGCACTCGCGCAGGCCGCGCGCCCTCGCCACGATGTGCGGCGACGTCCGCTTCCGCCGCACCGTGCTCGTCGACGGCGCAGGCCTCACCCGCTACCCGCTCGACGAGGAGCTGGACCTGCCCGCCGGCGACCGCGTGAGCCCGTCGGCGCGCTCGTTCCTGGCCACCTGCGGGGCCGACGTGCCGTTCGCCCGCACGGCCGAGCTGATGGCCATCGCGGGCGGCTCTCCCGTGTCGGCGACGACGGTGATGGACTCGGTGAGGTCGGCCGGGGAGGCCATAGCCGGGATCGAGCGGGCCCGGGCGCGCGACCTGTTCCGCGACGGGGTGGCGCCCCGCGCCGACTCCGCGGCCGAGGAGGTGCTCGTGGAGGCCGACGGCACGTGGGTGCGCATGCGCGACGGGTCGATGGCCGAGGTGAAGGCCGTGGTGGCCTACGCCGGCAAGGAGGAGGGGCGCGGGGTCGAGCCCGTGAGGCTGGGGTGCGTGGACGAGGCGCCCGGCGACTTCCGGGGGCGGGCCGTGGCGCAGGTGGGCTCGCGCTTCGACCTGGCGCGCGTCGAGCGCGTGCGCCTCGGGACCGACGGCGAGGCGCAGTACGTCAACGGCGCCGCCTCCATGCCGTTCGCCGACGTCGCCGGCTTCATCGACCCGTTCCACGTCTTCAGGGCGGTGGGCCGCTGCGCGCCGTCGCCCGACGGGTCGCGGCTGGTCTCGGTCCTGAGGTCGGAGGGGGCGGATGCGTGCGCCGGCGCCATCGAGGCGATGGTCGGGGCCGGGACGGCGGCGTCCGGCGCCGAGGGGGTCGCCGCCTACCTGCGCCGCCACGCCGCCGAGATCGGGGGCGGCCCGTCGATGGGCGCCATGGAGGCCGAGCAGCAGCACATGTGCAAGGTGCGCATGGGCTCGTTCCCGTGCGCGTGGTCGCCCGAGGGCGCCGACGCGATGGCGCGGCTGCGCAGCTGGCTCGGGTCGGGGTTCGCGCTGCCTCCCCGCACCCGCGAGTCGGAGCAGTCCCCGCGACGCCGGGAGCGGCGGGGGCGCAAGCTCGCGAGGCACCTTGCCCGGCGGGCGGGCGGGCGCGTAGAATCCGAGGGGAAGGGCTGGGAGTACCCGCTCGCCGCGTCCCTCAAGGGCTTCAGGGCCGACGTCCGCTACGAGGCCGTCGGCGCCCCGCTGGGATGGTGACCAACACTTGCTTTATGCCGACTAAGTATAGCCCCTCCATATCCCCCGATCGAAGCGGTGCCGTATAATTAGCCTCGCATCCGAGACCATTGAATGGGAGCATCGAATGAAGATACGAAATCGTGCCAAAGCCGCCTTTATCCCACTGCTGCTCATGCTTCTAACCATTCTCCCCAACCAAGCTTTTGCACAAGATATTGGTATTGGTTTTGTATACATAGATCATGCGGAAGTCCCAGTGGGAGGAATTCAGAATATCGCCATCATAGCTGATGAAGATATAAAGCTTACCCATGCCTCACTTGGATATCGTGTCTACGACGATTCGTATCGAACGGCCGCATCGGCAATAAACGGGAATGCCGCCCTGTTCAGCATACCTATTGACAAAAGCGCACCTTATTATCTTGATTCCGTGACATTCGAGTCCATCGAAGGGCAAGCGGAAATCAGTATCGCCGACAGCGAGACACAAAGCGTTAGTTTCGATGGTGTAGTTAACGGAAAGACCAAACTGTCTACTGCACCAAGCGATGAGCTTGTCATGTATACCCTCAATGAGCACAATGAGCTAAGTACCTCTGTAGAGGATGCAAACGAAGTACTCGCTGCGGCGTCGTCTGAAAAGACAACACGCTCTCTTTCAAAAGACAATCTCATCATTGCATTAGACCCCGGACATGGCGGCTATGATCCAGGTGCCGTATATTTCAATTTGCGTGAAAAAGATCTTACGCTCAAAATTGCCAGCTATTGCAAATCTGCGCTCGATACCTACAGCGGCGTGGGGGTCTACATGACCCGAACAACGGACGCCTCCGTAGGATCAAACACGTCTGAGGATCTACAGAATCGTGTCACAAATTCAATTAGTAACGGCGCAGATGTCATCGTAAGTCTTCATATCAACTCCGGTGGGGGCAACGGAGCCGAAGTTTATTATCCAAACACCAGTAGTTGGAAATATGAAGAGACGCATGGCCAGGGAAAAACTCTCGCACAGAACATCCTCGATAAACTGGTTGGTCTAGGCCTGACCAACCGCGGTATTAAGATGCGCGATTACGGCACGGGCGGATCGTACGCCGACGGATCGATGGCAGATTACTACGCAATTCTCCGCCATGCTCGCAGCGCCGGCATACCCGCAATCATCGTTGAACATGCGTTTATTGATAATCCTGCAGACATCAACAAGCTCAGCAGCGACACATGGTTGCACAATATGGGTGAAGCGGATGCGGAGGGCTTAGCCCAAACTTATGGCCTTGCAAAACGAGGGTCTTCAGAATGGAGGTACACGAACGGCGCATGGCAGTACCATGTTGCTGGTAAAGTCCAAACCGGCTGGTTTATGGCGGCAGGCTCTTGGTACTACGCTGATGGAAGCGGCAATTGTCTGACCGGATGGCAAGCCATTAACGGGAATTGGTATTACCTCGATCCCGTAAATGCCTTCATGCACCGAGGTTGGCTCACCAAAGGCAAAACCACCTATTACCTCAACTATAATGGCGACATGGCTGTTGGCTGGAAAAATATCGATGCAAAACGATATTACTTCTTCCCCGATGGACACATGGCAACGGGCGTCCAGATCGTTGATGGCAAGAAATGGGAGTTCGGGTCTGACGGTGTGCTCATCATCAAGAATGGCTGGCATCTTGAAGGCGATACGTGGTTTTACTACATTAACAGTGAAAAAAGAACCGGCTGGCTCTTCCAAGGTGGAAATTGGTATTGGTT
>NZ_DAWDUX010000004.1:0-7359 GCF_052346665.1 Collinsella sp. | reverse complement strand
TGCACCTTCTGGCGCGATGCAAACGGGCTGGCAGCTTGTAGACAATAATTGGTATCTTTTTGACGGATCCGGCGAGGCACTATCCGGGTGGCAGAACATAGGGGGAACTTGGTACTACCTCAACCCTCAAACAAATGTGATGCTCAACGGGTGGTACATCGTTGATGGCTCTTGGTACTACTCCAATTCGTCTGGCGCGATGCTTACCGGGTGGCAGAGCATAGGCGGAACATGGTACTACCTCCACGGCTCAGGAGCTATGGCAACTGGATGGCTCAACCAAGGGCCAACGTGGTATTACCTCGATCAGGCAAGCGGTGCGATGAAAACGGGCTGGTACATCGCTGACGGCTCATGGTATTACTCCTACGCGTCCGGCGCCATGGCGACCGGATGGCTCAAGCTTGGGGATACGTGGTATTTTCTTCATGATTCTGGCGCAATGACAACCGGCTGGCACACCATAAATGGTACGTGGTACTTCTTTAGTTCATCTGGCGCCATGGCAACTGGATGGGGGTTCGACGGCAGTGCATGGTCCCAGTTCGCCCCCTCGGGCGCTTGGATCGGCTATGGGGAAGGCTGGCAGCTTATCGATGGCACGTGGTATTTCTTACATGTGGGGATTCCGGTCACGGGTTGGTCGCTATTAGGCGGAACGTGGTATTACCACGACCAAAATGGAGCAATGCTAACAGGCTGGCAAGACTACAACGACTCGCGTTACTATATGCACGCGAGCGGAGCTATGGCAACTGGCTGGAATCTCATAAACGGAAAGTATGAATACTTCTCAGCCGGCGGCCAATGGGACTCGCAAAAATCGCAAGCCTTGATGCCCATTATTGCCTCGAGCCCCAACAAAGGCGCGACAGTCAAAAAGATGGTCGCCGCATATACGATGTCAGCTGCTCAATATCCAACAAAAGCACTCTCTAAGGGCGGAGCAGACTCCATTTTGGCCTTTTGCAACATCTTGTACGATGAGGCAAGCGCAGAAGGCGTTGACCCTCGTGTCCTTTTCTGTCAGGCGATGCTAGAGACCGGTTACCTTAGATTCGGAGGAGCGGTTACCATCGACCAATACAACTTTGGTGGACTCGGAGCAACAGACGGGGGTGGAAAGCCAGCAAGCTTTAAAGATGTAAAAACTGGGCTCAGGGCGCAAGTACAGCACCTCAAAGCATATGCTCAGGAAAATCCTGTGCTCACTAACGCCTGCGTTGATCCACGGTTCAACTTGGTTAAAAAAGGAAGCTCCCCCTACGTCCAACATCTTGGCATCCAAGAAAACCCCCATCATGTTGGATGGGCGTCAAGCAAAGAATATGGGATTAAAATCGTCACGATGATCATGTCAATATTCTAGGCTACCAACAGGGGCCGTCGCGTACATCGCACGACGGCCCCGTCCTAAGGCCACTCCTCAATTCGAGATTACCGAACTGCTTTCTTTCCAAATAGCTCATTCCAGTCGCACGCTGCAAGGATCGTACCCACAAGAATTACCATGCAGCAGATAATAGTAGAAATAGTTGGAACCGCCCCCAGCAGAATAAGGCCGAACAGTACCGCCCAGGCAGAATAAGAAATATTCAACGCCATCGCACGAGAGGCACCGATCACCGCGATACCCTTGTAGTAGAAGAGATATGAAGCAGCCCCCGCCAAGCCAGCGAGCGCGATGTAGCCAGTCGCCAAACTTGGAATGGCCTGCAAAGTAAAGCCCCAGGCCCCCATGGCGGGCAAAACAATCAGCCCGTATACAAGGGCGGATGTCGTCTCTCTGATCTGCAAAGCCGTCTCATTATCAACAGAGTCGTCCTTCATGCCCCATGCGCATAAGACAGCCTCAGAACCCCAACCGACAACGGTCAAGAGAGCGCCAAGCAATCCGAATGGAGCATTTACAACCTGAGAGTCACCGGCAGACAACAGTCCCATGGCCATTACGCCAAAGAGACCCACAAATAGGGCAACAATCTGACCTTTGGTCATCTTCTCTTTAAGCAGCAGGAACGCGAGAAATGCACCAACTGCTGGATAGAAAGCAGAGATGATGGCAGTGTAAGCGGCCCCCAGATTGGCAATGGCAACCACATACCCCGTCATTCCAATAGGGCCTCCAAGCAGGGCACCAGCCATCACGACCTTCCCCGACCTTGTTTTGAGGGCGTTAAGGGTGTCGGCAAAACGATGGCGTACGCCCATATAACCAAGCAACCATATAGCGCAAAACGCATCATGTAAAAACGAACCGACGATGGAGGCAAAAGCGAGCGCCTCCACTGATCCAATATATGGTGCAAGGGCAAGCCCGATTCCAAGAATCACTGTATCGAGTCCCCATAGAACACCGCTGAACAGACCGTACTTCATGTTCTACTCCTCCCCGTACAGAGCAAGCGCCTTGTCGATATAAAGAACTGCGTAGTTGTAGTAGATGTAAAGCCATTCACCCACAAAATCACCCTCGGCTTCTTTGAGAAGCGACCAAAGATACCAACACCAGCCGGCAAGCGCGATATGTGCGAGATTATGACGACGCTCCTCCAAGGTGGGTTCACGATCGAAATACGCAACTAGAGCCTTATCCACTTCTTTCTCGGACAATTGACAGCACACGCAGAATGTACCGAAATCGTTGGCATAATCGCTCATTCCGGCGTATTCCCAATCAATAAGGTAATAGGCGTCGTCCTCGTCAACGAGGAAATTAAGCTCAAAGAAATCGTTATGGCAAAGGCAAACGGGTGCCCCGTCTTCATTAACATGCGATGCGAGCCTGTCGAAGCGAACGGCAAGTTCATGATAGCCGGGGATATCAATCGGACCCTTTTCGAGCAGCAAGGCTTCGTATCGCTTGGCTTCTCGGAAGAAATTAAAATGCCTGTCGACAATCACATCGCATGCATGGAGATCGTGAGCCATGCGCATAGTTTTTGCGACCTGCCCGGCATCATGTGGATCGATATTTCGACAATTAGGAATAAACTTGCTTATTTTCCAACCACGCTTGGGATCCTCGAAAATATACGTGCCATCAAGTCCAAGTTCACGCGCAACCTTCTGCGCTGCAACCTCTCCCTCGCGGTCAATCAGCAATTCAGTTCCCACGCCTGGATGACGATACACATACTCACCGGAGTCTGTCGCGAAATGGCAGGAAAGATTTGTAAGCCCCTGCTTAAGCGGATAGACATCATGAATCTCGCTCTTTGAACAGCCTAGAATCTGGACGATATTATCGAAGATATCGGAATCGACATTTTCGATAAAAGCCGGATCGAAAACACGAAGCTCATCGAGAGAGTCAAACTCATTAATAATGCCATCATCATACGGACGAATCACCATATCAAATTCCTTGATATGGTCGATGAACAAATCCTCCCAAAGCTTGTCAATCGTTTCGGGCTTGTCATACTCCGATTCGAGCACTTCAACCATATGTTTAGAGAAGGCTCGATCGAAATAAACATGCCCAAGCATGTACCAAGCGTGGGAGCCGCCTACGGAGACGTCAATGATACGGTCATGAGAACCCGTCTTCATACACCACTCGCTCGTTGAGCCCTCCGACCATTGAGCAGCGTAATATGCATGCCAGACGTACGGCTCAAAAGGATTAGTCGTGAAATAGTCGTCAGAGGAACAGACGTAAGTGTTCCCCAGCCGATTGCGAACCCGATAGAGCGAAGAATGGTTGTTGCGCGAAGCATACTCATCGTTAACGACAATACTCACGCTGTACTTACTTTCAAGATAGAAGAAATACGCCTTTTTATAACCCACCACGACTGTAATGTCGGAGACACCTGCATCTCGGAGCTGCTCAATCTGACGCTCAATAAGTACCTCTCCCCTAACCCGCAAGAGACCTTTGGGTTTTTCATAGGAGATGGGTGCAAAGCGACTAGAGAGGCCGGCAGCCAGGATGATGGCATTATCGACTTTGTATGGATGCAAGGCCTCGAATCCAGCATCGGTTATCTCAGCACCGTCAATAAGGCCCTGTTTCGCAAGATCTCTGACTGCAGCGTTGACAGTACCCAGAGATAGACCAGTCTTCTCGGCGATCTCTCGCTGGCCACATCCAGAGCACTCACGAATACGGTTTAGAACCTCAAATGATCTTCTCGAGAGGGGCATGGCGGACTCCTATGTTCAGAACTAGTATCTCAGTTCAGTATACTGAACAGTGTTCAGATATCAATATTAGATTTATAGATTTGAACAGTTAAACTGAATTTAGCACAACGGATGACGTGGGTAATGGCATCTTGCCAAAAGTGGTGGAGGCTTGGGCATCGAACCCACGGCTTAAGTACGCTAATCCTGCCCAACGGCATCACGTCCGGAACCTCCACTTAAGCCAGCCGCCAACATGAGAAGCATCATCGAATCGTTCATATGAACCTCCATCATCAAATTAACTTGTTCAATCATTACTTCAAAAATCAAAGCAAAAGCGCCGGAGAACAAGTCGATGGGTTTCGAGACGTCCAAATGCACGCAAAGCAGGGAAAGCATCAGTGCGGTTATATGATACGGCTTCGGTTAACTCCACATGAAAACTCGATGACTTGCATACCGCTTGAGTATTCAGCCTAGATTTGCAAGTTGAGCGAAACGGTTCGAAAACTCAGCGATACGCGTAGCGATAAGTATGAGAACCTCCTTCTCCTGCGGGCCCGATAGGGGGCCCGGGAACAGAGGGAGGTCCGAATGGCCAACAGGAAGAAGGGCGATACCGGAAGGGCGTACATCCGCCTCACGAGGCATGACAGAAACCAGATAGAGGAGATGCTCAAGAAGCGCGCCTCCTGCCGCCAGATCGCGAAGGCCATAGGGAGGGCGCCGTCCACGGTCTCCAACGAGGTGGAGCGGCACCGCTACGTGGTCGCCCCCAAGGCCCTGGAGGGCGCCAAGGCGCCCGACGGCCTGGAGGCGGCATGCGAGATCCTCGCCGCGTGGCCGAGGTGCTGCAACGGGTGCAGGCGCGCGTCGGGGTACGGCTGCTCGAGGAAGCCCAGTGTTAGCGCTAATCTAAAATTGACCACTGGGACTGCGGTGGTGATCCTGAACCAAAACGGGACAGGAAGGAAGCCGCATGTTCAGCACCGAACAGCGAAGGATCGCGATCGAGACCTTCATCAGATTCGATCATGGCCATGCAGGCACTGTTGCGGAGCTGGGGTACCCGACGAGGCATTCGCTCGGGGCCCGGCACAAGGACTATCTGGAGCATGGGGAGGTCAGGCCCCCGAAGCGGCGGCGGGAGCCCAAGCTCGCCTTTGAGATGAGGCGGGCCGCCGTGGACTACTACCTCGCGCACGGAAAGGGCCTCGCCGGGACCATGCGCGGGATGGGCTATCCCGCCAGCGGGGAGTGCCTCTGCGGCTGGATCGACGAGCTCGCCCCCGGGCGGGGGAAATACAGGGGGCCGAGCCCGAAAGCGGGTCCTGTCCCGCTCGCGGAGAAGATACGGGCGGTGGCCGAGCCCGGGTCCCGCAGCGGAACCGCTGCGGAGGTCGCCGAGAAGCACGGCGTGTCGAGGACGGCGCCCCACGTCTGGCGAAGGGAGATGATGGGCGATAATGGCGGGGACACCGGAGAGAAGGGCGTCCCCGTGAGCAGGGAATACGACGGCCTGCCAGACGGCATCGAGGTCCTGCGGGACATGCTGCGAGAGGCGAAGATGCGGCTCGGGCGGGTGCAGCTCGGGCTCGACGCGCGCCAGGCGACCCTCGAGATGGTAAAAGAAGACCGGGGCGCCGACCCGGAGCTGCCGGCGGACGAGGAGAAGGCGGCGATGGTGGAGGCGCTGAGGGCTGAATACAGGCTCTGCGAGATCCTGCCCGTGGCGGGCACGGCCAAGAGCAGCTGCGAGTACGCGAGGAGCGCCCAGGCCAAGGACGAGACCGAGAGGCACGCGGCCGCCCGCAAGGCCGTGATCGAGGCGTCCGGGGCCGGCGGCGGCACATACGGCCACAGGCGCGTGTACGCCCAGGTCAACGCCGATGCGGGGGACGGCGCGGCGATAGGCGAGCGGACGGTCCGCGGCATCATGAGGGACGAGGGCCCGCTCGCCCGCGCCGCCAGGAAGAAGCGGCGCTACAGCTCCTACGAGGGCGAGGTCTCGGAGGCGCCGGCCAACCTCTTGCGCGACGACCGGGGCGGGCACCGCTTCCGCTCGAACAAGCCGAACGAGCTCTGGATAACCGACGCGGCCGAGTTCCGCATCCCCGCCGGCAAGGCGTACCTGTCGCCCATCGTGGACTGCTTCGACGGCATGCCGCCGAGCTGGCCGGTATCGACCTCGCCCGACGCCGAGATGGCCAACTCGTCGCCGCTCGGCGCGTGCAAGCGGCTCGGCGAGGGAGACCATCCCAAGATCCACTCGGACCGCGGCCGCCATTGCCGCCGGCCGGGATGGATAAGGATATGCGATGAGAACGGCCTGGTCAGATCGATGCCGGGGAAGGGATGCAGCCCCGACGACGCGAGGTGCGAGGGCTTCTTCGGAAGATTGAAGATAGAGTTCTTCCACGGCTGCGACTGGGCCGAGGTCACGATCGAGGAGTTCATGGGGATGCTCGACGCCTACCTCAGATGGTACAGGGATGTCAGGATAAAGGGCGACCTGGATTACAGGAGCCCCATGCAGTACCGCAGGGATTTGGGCCTAGCAGCATAGGATGAATTCGGTCCAAGATTCCCACCGCAGTCCCTTCCGCTCAAAACTACTTGACGAAACACTGGCTGGCAGACTAGCCCCCGGGGACAACCGAACAGGCGTGCGGCACCCGTCGCGCTGAGTCCGAAAGCAGCGCGCGTCGGGTCGGCGGAGAATGCCCTCAGGACTCATCGCGACGCCTCCTCACGAATCCTACACCAGCGAAAACGCGCCATTCGGACAGGGTGTTTCGCTGAGGCTGGAAATCAACCGTTTAGAAACGTGCCGACGATTCGACAATGCTTCGGTTGGTTGTAGACTTATGTCGAATACTGAAAGGCTAAGCACAACGAAGCGGTCAGTCCTGCGGAATTCAGCTGAAAGCGTCGCGTTTTCCCGTGCAGGCTGTGTTAACCCGCAATCTGTATAGACGTCCGGACGGGCCCCACCATACTGACGCAGCTGCCCCTTTAATGAGGCGGAGAATCAACCGCCGGATGAAGCCCTCATGCATAACTTCAAGTTCAACGAATATAGTAAAGTTGCAAGCCAAAAGGGCGATAAAACTAACGTGCATGAGAAGGAAACTAAATGCAATCAGCAGAACGTCTATATATCATTGGAAACGGATTCGATCTCCATTACGGAATCAAAAGCTCGTATAAAGATTTCCTCTCCTA